>CAZRIQ010000191.1:0-3329 GCA_964600175.1 uncultured Melioribacter sp.
TTATTCGAACGATTTTAATGACGAAGAGGAGACTCCAATGGAAGACGATATTGATAAGAATAAGGGTAAAGAAGACAAGTATTTCACAAAATATTTTCTTATAATTTTTTCGGCATTTATTGTTGTAGTTTCTTTATTCATTTATTTGTTTGTTTTTCAAAATACGAGTGAAGAAAAAAAGCAAGTTGCAAATTCATCATCAACTGTTAACCAGCAGCCGGTTCAAACTTCGCCGGGAAATCAAAACCGGTTAGACGTAGCTAAGACGCCGGATCAAAACGTTACCGCACCGATCGAGGATGAGGGTCAATTCCCGCCTCCCGAACGTGTGGTTCCGAAACCGCAAACGAATGCTCAAAACAGCAATTTGTACCGCACACTTCCGGTAGACACGAGAGTCGGGAATCTGGTTTTCTTCGACGGATCACAATATAATGTTCAAGTGTCTTCTTGGAAAAACCGTGCTAAGGCGGAACAGGAAGCAGCAAAATTGAAAAATAAGGGTCTCCAGGCTTTTGTTGTTGTAGCAAACTTACCAAGCAAAGGCGGCTATTGGTACCGCGTTAGAGTGGGCGGATTCAATTCCAAAGCCGAAGCAGAGTCTTTCGCAAGCAAAAAGAATTTTTAAAATTAAATAAAAAGGTTACCCATGAATTTACTGTCCATCTTTGTTAAAGGCGGCTGGGTAATGCTGCCGATATTAATTGCGTCGATTATTGCAGTTGCGATTATTATAGAAAGGTACACTGTTCTGAAAAAAGCAAAGATCAATGTTCCTTCTTTTTTAATAAAGATTAGAAACCTGTTGAAGAGAAAGGATGTTCGTGGCGCGATTGAATATTGCATGGAAGAAAAATCACCTATGTCGAACATCGTAAAGAAGGGATTGAAAAAATACCGGTTCGGCCATCAGCGTGTGATGGAAGCGATTGAAGCGGCGGGCAAACAGGAAATTAACCGGCTCGAAAAGGGTCTTTCGGTTCTTGCTACTGTTTCCGGTGTAGCACCTTTGCTGGGATTTTTAGGTACAGTGACCGGAATGATTGGTGCATTTATGAGAATTGAAGATCTTCAAGGCTCTGCAAGTCCAAGCGATTTAGCTGGCGGAATTTGGGAAGCGCTGCTCACTACGGCATTTGGATTGATCGTTGGAATTGTAGCGCTCGCTTTTTACAATTATTTCGTTTCAAGAGTTAATAAGCTGGTAATCGATATGGAAATGATTTCGAACGACGTAGTCGATGTTCTTGAAGAAGCAGGTAAAGTGGATGCAGTTGATGATAATGTCGAACTTGAGTTGTAGGTGACGATATGAAATTTGAAACATCGAATAAACCGTTGAGCATGTTCAGCTATTCTTCACTTACCGATATTGTAATGTTGCTGCTTATATTTTTCCTGCTGACTTCTCAATTCATTATTCAAACGGGAGTGAAAGTAAAACTTCCCGGCGCAAAGAACAACGAACAAACGGCACCTTCAAAACTTGTTGTTTCTATAAACCAGCAAGGGAGAATTTTTGTCGGTTCGGATGAGACTTCTGTTGATATGCTTGCGGGAAAACTTGATGCAATCAAAACTGCAACAAAAGAAAGCAACTTAATCATTCGTGCGGATAAATCCGTTAACATCGATTTGGTAATTAAGGTTATAGATGCCGGGAAAGGGATCGGGATAGACAAATTTACTATTGAAACAGAAAAGCAAACGTTTTGATGAATAGGAAGAATACACAAAACATTTCGTATTTGTTATCTGTCAGTATCCACGTAGTTTTAATTCTTCTCTTCTTAATAATAAAGTTCTCCATTCAACATGAAGAAGAAGAATATGTTACTGTTGGTTTCGGCAGTTCCGGTAATGCCGGCGCCCCAGGTGCGGTAGGCAAAAACATAAAGTTAACCAATGAACCCGCCGCCATAGAGAAACAGAAAGTGAAGTCGGAAGAAAGTGAAAAGAAAGTTGAACTTCCGAAAACAAGCAACGTCGATAAAGAAAATGTAATAAGGTCAGTCGCTAAGAAAAAAGAAAAAGAAGAAACGGTACCGGAAAAAGTTAAACCCCTTAAGAAAACGGATTCGAGAAGTAAGGGTGAAGAATTCACAGGAGCCGGGGAAGGCAGTTTCGGTTTTCAAATAGATTTTGGCGGTAAAGGAATTCGAAAAATTTATAGTTACACTTTACCGTCATACCCGGAAGGTGTATCGAAAGAAATAGATGTTAGACTGAAATTTACAATTATGCCAGACGGTACGGTAGGTAGGATATTTCCACTAATAAAAGCGGATACAAGACTTGAAATGGCTGCAATAAACTCGTTAAGACAGTGGAGATTTGAACCTCTTTCTCCGAACACAAAACAGATTGAACAAAGTGTAGTGGTCACTTTCCCGTATCGGCTGAAGTAATTTTTTAAAATTTTGAAATCTGGAATAAGTTTGAAGAAAAGTATTTCTTTATTATTAATAGTCATTTGCTTCGCGTTATTTATTGTCATTTATAACCATCTATTTCATGAAATTGATATTCATTCAATTTTAGCAGTTTTTCCTATTGTTTTGATATAGTTATTTAATTTAATTCCAATTGTTTCGAGATCGGCTGCAAGTTCCAAATAGAATTTTTCTTCAATTAATTTTCTATCAAAAGCCTTTCTTAACCATGTTTTTGTTTCAAATAATGAACCTCTGGAGTAATAGCAAAATTGTCTATTCTCTTTATAAAAATATCTTCCGAAGCCTTCACTTAGATTAGCAGCAACGGAATCAATAGCTTTCATAAACTGTTTGCCAATAACATCCTTAGCAAAGTAATCCCATTTAATAACAATGTTCCAAATCCTTTCCGCAATATCCATAGATAATTGATAAACATTCAGTTCTTCTAATTTCATTTTGCCTCCATCTAAAAACAATTAATGGCCTAATGATAATAAAAAACTTAATGACGATAAGTGACCTAATGACTATAAATGATCTTTATTTATTCTCGGATTTGTACCTTATCTTCCCCGTAGTAAACTCGGTAAAAGAAAAATTCAACAATAGCGAGAAGCGATAAAGATATAGTGTCGGCATCGAAATAGATTCCGAATCCTTTCGCATCAAAAAATAATTTTACGAGTGCGGTTGTAATAGACCAGCCGACGGCAAACAAAACAATGATAAGTGCTAAGTTGATAAATGCAGTCGAAAGTGATTCATCCTGCCATTTTTTTGTGAAGATTACCAGGATAAAAACCAAATGAGCGGCAAAGATTGCAGCGGAGATCATAGTTATTTTATCCGGCTGTTGTTAACTCTGGAATTAATAATCTGTGCGCCTATCAA
>CAZRIQ010000191.1:3429-5363 GCA_964600175.1 uncultured Melioribacter sp.
AACATAGCGGCATATATTCCCGTCATTAATCCTATCATCAATGCCTTTTTGATTAGGATTTTCCCGCTTGAATTGTTTGCCCTCCGGTCAAGGAGAATAGCGGCAAAAGCAGCAACAGGAAGAATGAGACAGCATGAAAAACTTTTTGCAATCGGGACAATCTGAAGAACGCCCGCTCCGAATCCGCATACGAAGGAACTGAGATATTTTTTCAACCGGCTATACCTTTAATTTCGTGAGTCAATTGAATCAAACTTTTGTAAAAATATAAAAATCCCACCGAACCTAAAAGAAATCCCGTAATCCAGGCTACCGGTTTTGAGTAAGAATAAATTCCAAAAGAAGTGGCAACTACGTCTATGATCATCGGAATCGCAGCTATTATCAATATCTTTAAAGTGAGTCTCGGTTTAATATTTATCAAAATAAAGATAAAAGATGAAGCGAGGAAACCGAGATAGATTCCAAAACATCTTGCGCAAACCAGGGTTTCATAGTTTCCAAAGTAGATAAGTTTTTCATTCTGTTGATGACAAACCAGCGAATAAGCATTTTTTATGAAAGGGAAAACATTTGCAACCGCCGGGAATTTTGAAGCGAAAAACTCCGAGAGAATTCCAACTACCCAAATCAGTATTAAAAGGAAAAGCAGGATTCGTAATGATAATTTCATGAGAGAATTATTTTGTTTTCTCGCAGATGTAAATAGTCTCCGGCAAAAGAACGTAAAGTTTGGAATTGAACACTGCAGCCTGGATTATTTTGTCTTCGATATTTTGGATGAACATAACTTTCGTAAGGTTGGAGTCCGGATCTTCCAACTGTTTAACAAAGATTTCATCGTTTGAGTTGATAACCAAAACATTATCATTTATTGAAATATTAACCGGGTCGAAATCGAGTTTGATTTGTGTTATACCGTTTCCGAATTGGTCGAACACGACAAGACGTTCGTTGTCTATTACCCACAAATTACTTTCGCCGTCGATCGAAAATTTTTTCGGACTGTTTAAACTGTAAACGCCGGAATCATAACTTCCTATAAGTGTTCTGAAATTACCGTTCAAGTCATACTTGATTATCCGGTTGTTGTCGGAATCCAAAATAAAAAAATCACCTTGACTCGACGTTGCCGCGCAAGTAGGATAAGCAAATGAATATTTCGTGTTGTCTGAATTACTGTTGCTGAATGCAGATAGAAAGTTTAAATCCTTGTCAAAAATTTGTACCCTGTCGTTGTTCTTATCGCAGATATAAACACTGAGTGTGTTCGCATAAATGTTTGCCGGGTCGTCGAAAGCCGAGTTCGACCAGCCGTAGCCGCCGATATTCCTAACCGCTTTTCCGAGAGTATCCAGCTTAGTTATTTCGTTAGTCTTTGAATCCGACACAAAAATGAAGCCTCCTGGATTGATTGTAAAGGAAGCGGCTGAGTAAAATTTACCGATCTGACCTGTAATAACGTAATCCTGCGAGAAGTTTTGTCCGGGAAAAATTAGAAGGTAGGTTATTAGATATAAAAATAATCTCATAATCATCTAAAATAGTGATTTAATTGATTTATCCAACCAGTGTGAAATACATCATTTATATAAAAAATCTTGGCAAATTTATTGATTTAATTTATTAATTTACATTAGTTTATAAAAGCAGGATGTCAAATATTATTTGAGGCAGAAATGCGCAAATTATTTTACATAGGTTTTTCAATTTTTTTAATCCTTTCATCTTGCAAATTGAAGGACGACACAACCGACACATCCACGAATCCGTCTGAATCTACTCAGGCAACAACGTCAATTACAGTAACAGCTCCGAACGGCGGTGAGGCTATACAGGAAGGTTCGGCATATACTATTACATGGATCCAAAACACAACAACTACTTTAGTAAGAATTGCTGCCTCATATAACAACGGAAGTTCCTGGTTTTTG
>CAZRIQ010000192.1:0-5359 GCA_964600175.1 uncultured Melioribacter sp.
ACGTGTCCGTCTTTAATTTCCGTTATTGTAAGATGTGTTGTAGCTTCCTCCGGATACTTAGTTTGTTGAACAAGCTTGATTCCTTTTTCATTCCATGTTAACTCCGAAGGAATAAAAAGATTTACATAAATCCCGTTGTCATTATGATAATAAATTGCTTCGCCGTATTTAGCATGGTTTTCAAAACCGGTTCCCACACAACACCAAAATGAACTGTCTTTCGTTGAGTATGTTTTGAATGTTCCGGGAGTGTACGGAATAAAATAAGCTACCATCCCGGTTTCTTTGTCTTGTGAACCTAATATGTGATTGTACAAAGCCCGTTCATAATAGTCTGCATATTTTTCGTCTGCCGTCCAGGTAAATAAGTGACGTGTAAGTTTAAGCATATTGTAAGTATTGCATGATTCGGTAGTCGCTCTTGATAAATGCTTCGAGATCTGATCGGGGAGAAAGAAGTGTTCACGATCGCTGTTACCCCCGGTTACATAAGTGTGATGATCAATAACAGTCTGCCAGAAAAAATCTGCAATTGTTTCTTCTTTTTGATCACCCGTTAGTTCATAACCTCTTGCTTCACCGATAATTTTGGGAATTTGTGTGTTGGCATGTAATCCATTTAATTTATCTTCTTTCTCAGCTAAAGGATCCAACACGGCGTGATGATAAAAGAGATCAGCAAGCTCTTTGTCATGTATGTTGCCGGTAATTCCATATAAATTGTAAGCTGATTCAATCATGCCGCCGAATTCATTCCTCTCCATAACAGCTAATTGTTCGGGGGTTAAATCCTTGAGTTTGTCATATGCCCAGTCGCTCATTTTAACAACAATGTCCAAGGCTTGTTTGTTACCGGCATACTGATACATATCGATTAATCCTGCCATTATCTTATGTATCGTATACCAGGGTGCCCAAACAGGTTTACCTTCTATTACCCGATTGATCAAATTCTGTGGAAACGCGCTGAGATAACCGCCCTGGTTCAACACCTTCTGGATTTCAGCTAATTCGGTTACTATGGAATCAGCTTTGCTTTTATATGCGGCTTCTCCCGTTGATGCATGCATTAGCGCCAAGCCGGATAGTACGTGCCCCAAGGTATGACCTCTCAATTCAACATCTAATCCTTCCCATCCGCCGTATGGTCTGGCATATGTTCGCATACCCGCATTAACCTTCCAACTGTGCAGCAGTCTTCTGATGTCAATACTCAGCAACCATTTGCCGTCGCGTTCCATATTGTCCTTGAATCGACTGTCCAGCAATTTCACATCTTTTAAATCAAAACTGTACGCTTTAATCGGCGCCTGTGGTTTTATAGTTTGATCTGATGAAAACTGTCCGACATACTGAGAAAATGTAATTGTAGAAGTTAGACACAGCAGCAAAGAAACCAATAAAATCAATTTGGTTTTCATGGTTACGTCCTTCATTTTCTTAACAATTGTAAATTAATAAAATCTACTCTTATTTGTTTTTATGAATTTACCCACCGTTCTTTGGCGAGAACTAATACTCATCTAAGTGAGGTGGCCGAGTTATCGGTCCCACATTACGGAGATTTGTTAGCTATGTTAATTTTTTCACTACTTATTCAAAAACAATTTTGGGATACTGTTTATATTTTCTATACAATACTAAAATCAGTGTTACTCCAATTATCATTGATGTAACCGTAAAAATAGATATTACTGAATTACCAACTATCCTGCTTGCTAATACAAAATCCGAATGATTGAAATAATACCCGATATAATTATCTACTAAATCGTAAAGTGGTCGTACACTTAATATCAAAAAAATTAATCCAACCAGAAAGGAGTTTTTAATTTTATATCTCGCTAATATGAAATATCCTATTAGCATTGAAATCAAACCAAGTATATAAGGGAAAATAAGAATTATAAAAGAACTCATGTTTTCACCAAAACCTCCTTTCACGTCAACAAATGCAAATCCAAAGCTGCCTTCCCCAAAATGTGCAAATAATCTATAGTTAGTTATTTCCGCCCAGATATTTCATATCCCCTTGCCTGTCCGGCGTAGTCCATAAAGACGAAGCCGGGACTATATCCTTTTTTAAGCGGTCATGCGTTAAAATTTGTCATTTTATAAAATACTAGTGCTTAGAGATTATTTCTTTAATACAATCTTTAACAGATATATCCGATTCGGAATTTAAAGCATTCTGTAATATCTGGATAGCCTTTGGTGTCCTAATTACACCTAAAGCTAAAACAGCGGCCTTACGGACATCTGCGTTTTTATCTTTAAGCATTTTCTTTAATGAACCCACTGTACCATTATTCCTAAGTAGGCCTAATGCTAACACTGCCTTTTCTCGAACCTTTGCATCATTATCGTTCAATGCTAAATTCGTAAGTATCTTCAAAGATGCAGGGTTTTTTAATTCCCCTATCGTAGCGGTTGCTGCTAAACGTACATCGCTGTTTTCATCTTTCAATGCGATTAATAAAGCATTATAAGTGCGAGTATTTTTTATACTGCCTAACGCATATATTACTTGCTCTTTCACTTCGGAATCTTGATCTGATAATGCTTTAATTAAATAATCTATTGATCTTTTATCTTTCAGTCCCATAAGAGCTGAAGCCGATGCCCTGCGTACATCAGAGGAATCATCATTAAGAAGATGGTGTAATAATTGAATATGACTTGTATTCTTAGAGTAACCTATTGCATATGCAATATCTTTGCGCATTTCTGGATTTGAATTTATAATCTTGCTTAAAGCAGAAGAAGCTTCTTCACCTTTATTATATGCCAGTGCATTTATTACTGATGTTAATACTACTTTTTCCGCATCTCGTTCAGGGACTTGCCAAAGCATCACTTCCCCTTCTTTTCTTTTAAAAATACTTAACTCTGGATACGTGGTTTCAAAAATGTCGGGACCTATCGCATAAATTTCTATTAAAGGCATCTTACCATAGTTTTGTACAGCATTTACAATATACTGTCTTGCAGAATTCTCTTGCAAGATCGAAACAAGAAAATCAATTGGTTGTTTTCCACTTAGATTCGAAGTATTACTTACATAGGCAACTATATTGTTATCGGCGCTTGCTAAAGCTTGAACTAAAGACAATTTTTCCTTAACAATTTTTTTACTATTTACCGGTATTCCAGCCTTTTCAGCCAACATTATTGCCTGAATAACATCTTCGTTTGTTGCAATAGGCGGAACTTTACCTAATGCTCCTTTTTGAACATACCTTGAATCAAGTTCCAGTCGAGATATGTTATCTTTTGCAATCCAAAAAGCAATTTGCATAATTTCTTGCTTTATCGTTTTATCGAATAGCGAAACAAGCATCGATATGTCTTTAAATAACGGTAACTTTCCAAGACTGAAAGTCGAAGAAGCATCTGGAATATCTTTATTGAAATTAGCACAGATAACAGGTATCCCAGATTTTACTACATTTTTTGTTTTAAAAGATAATTTTAAATTTTCTATAGTAAGCATATCTTGTGCACCGGTCTTATTTACAAGAAGAGTACCTCGAGGAATTTCAATTATCAGTTGTTCCTTAACCTTTTTAATAATTTTTGCATCAACCCATGCTATATCTACTCCTGTTAATTCTAAATCGATAAAGCCTTGCTCCAATGCCTTCTGAACATTAATAGTCCTTATTTGTTGACTACATGTTGCAGATGGCAATGAGATAATTATTGTGGACACAATGAGAAAAAAGATTTTAAATTTTCGTTGAATAATCATTGGTGGGCTCCTTTTATAATTGAATGTGCTTTTCTTAATGCATAACGGATGGCGGCTAAGCTGCGCCGCTGAAAACTTTCAAATTGTACTAGACGAACCGAGTTCATTCACTTCCCTTTCCAATCTGCACTTCACCTTTACTCGCTATGCTTAACGTACCAACGCTTATCGCGTCAGCTTGAGCCTCTGGATATTTCCAAAAAGGATTTAGATTATTTTCAACAATCTTTTTGGAGGTAATATGTACTATTCCGGCATCGATCAACACAAACTGTTTTCCGTCATCACTACCGTTAATGATGACGGCATCATTGTTAAACAAGCCGAACTAAAAAACAATAATTTCGATATCCTAAACTACTTTACTTCTCTTGGTAACAACCATTCAGCCACCGTCGAGACTACCGGCGGTTGGTATTGGATGAATGATCTTTTATCTTCTCATGGCATTAATCTTAAACTTGCTCATGCCAAATATGTTAAAGCTATTGCCTACGCTAAAGTCAAAACTGATAAGGTAGATTCTCATATTCTTGCTCAACTACTTCGCCTTAACTTTATTCCCGAAGCTTACAAAATATCTGATGATGTTCGCCCTCTGCGTGATACTCTTCGTGCTAGGCTTCGTTTATCTCAGAAGAGAACAAGCTGTCTAAACTTTATGAACCGTATGCTGGAAAAGTTTAACATCAACGATCCTGCCCTGCTTTCGGATTTCTACAAACTGCAATACCAACAGTTTGATTATCAAGAACATCTTCTCAAAGAACAAATGCTTACTCTTGAAAAATCTCTTTATCCAACACTTATACCCAATGACGATATTCAGCGTCTGCTCTGGATTCCCGGCATCGGCAAGATGAACGCTTTTACCATCCTTCTCGAAGTCGGTGATATTAACCGGTTCCAATCAGAGAAGAACTTTTTCTCTTATTGCCGACTCGTTCCATCGGCTCGCAACTCTGCCGGTAAATCAAGACAGCGTCCTTCAAAGGACGGCAACAAATATCTCAAGGCTGTCTTCTCAGATGCCGCTGTTCATGCCTTGCAATACTATCCGCCCATTAAAAAATATCATGACTCCAAACTTCGTAGAAAAAAGAAACAAGTAGCTCATGCTATTATCGCCAAAGAGATTGCTCGTATTGTTTTCTATGTGCTTAAAGATAAATCCGATTTTAACAACCAATTCAAAGGAATTAAAATAGATCAGAAAAAATCCGGTCAGTGGCCGCGCATTACAAGCCCCGTCGTCTAACTAGTCGTGTAGTTAGCAGACTTCCACGCTGGAATGGGATGTAATGCGCTTGCCTAATATATATCTGGGATAATCCATTGTTTTTGGATAACTCGGTTGTTGAAGAGTATGCTCCGTAAGCGGTTTGGTTGCTACTTGATGGCAGCCTTCAAGATATTGTAGGCAGCAAGTAATTAGGATTACAGTTCAGCTTTTCAAAGAACATCGTTTATGAACAACTATTGAGTTGGTTCAATAAAATTTTATTACCTATTGACTCAATCCTTTTTTAAGCGGTTATACCGCTTTTGTATTACCTTTTTACTAATGCGGGCAGTTGGTTATTATGTAATTGTTTGTATTGTTCTTTA
>CAZRIQ010000193.1:0-2422 GCA_964600175.1 uncultured Melioribacter sp.
GAAGAGAAATTATAAGGAAAATAAAATGGCTGAAGTTAGACCTGATGAAATATCAGCAATATTAAGAAAGCAATTAGCCGGTTTTGATAATGAAGTGGATGTCTACGATGTTGGAACGGTTCTTCAAGTTGGTGACGGAATTGCACGTGTTTACGGACTTTCAAAAGTAATGGCAAGCGAACTCGTTGAATTTCCGAATGATGTAATGGGGATGGTTCTGAACCTTGAAGAAGATAGTGTAGGGTGCGTTCTTTTCGGAGAAAGTTCTTTGATCAAGGAAGGCGACCCGGTTAAAAGATCTAATAGGGTTGCTTCATTTCCAGTAGGTGATAAACTTCTCGGAAGAGTAGTTGATCCTCTCGGTGAACCTGTTGACGGTAAAGGTCCTGTTCAACATGATAAGTTTATGCCGATTGAAAGAAAAGCTCTCGGTGTAATTCAAAGACAGCCGGTAAAAGAACCTTTGCAAACTGGAATTTCCGCAATAGATGCAATGATACCGATTGGACGCGGTCAAAGAGAATTGATAATCGGCGACCGCCAAACCGGTAAAACAGCAATTGCGGTTGATGCTATTATCAATCAAAAAAATACTCATTCCGAAGATGCAAAGAAATATGGGGTTAAACCTGTTTATTGCATTTATGTTGCTATCGGTCAAAAGAATTCTACAATTGCGCAGGTTGTTGCAAAACTTGAAGAACAAGGAGCAATGGAATATACGACTGTTATAGCGGCTCCTGCTGCGGTTCCGGCTCCGCTTCAATATATAGCTCCATATTCCGGGGCTACTCTTGGAGAGCATTTTAGAGACAGCGGCAGACACGCCCTGGTTATTTATGATGATCTTTCTAAACAAGCTATAGCTTACAGAGAGCTTTCTTTGTTGTTGAGAAGACCGCCCGGACGCGAAGCATATCCCGGCGATGTTTTTTATCTGCATTCAAGGCTGCTCGAGAGGGCATCAAAATTGAGTGAAGATTTAGGCGGCGGCAGTTTAACTGCACTTCCCATTATTGAAACTCAACAGGGCGACGTTTCAGCTTACATCCCTACAAATGTTATTTCGATTACCGATGGTCAAATTTATCTTGAGCCGGGATTGTTCAACGCCGGTGTAAGACCTGCGATTAATGTTGGTATTTCGGTATCACGTGTTGGCGGTAACGCTCAGATCAAAGCGATGAAAAAAGTTGCCGGTTCTCTAAAGCTTGATCTTGCACAATATAGAGAACTGGAAGCGTTCGCTAAATTCGGTTCCGATCTGGATAGAGCAACCAGAAGAACATTAGCTAAAGGTGCAAGACTTGTTGAACTCTTAAAACAGGGGCAGTACTCACCGGTTCCGGTCGAGAAACAAGTCGTGATTATTTATGCGAGTACAAATAATTACATGGAGTCTGTCGACGTTAAGAATATTAAAAAGTTTGAAAAAGAATTTTTAGAGTTTGTTGACTTAAAATACCCGGAAATATTTGAAGATATTAAAAAGACAAAAGTGTTAAACGATCAGACCGTTGAAAAAATTAAGAATGCGGTTACGGAATTCCTGGATAGATTTAAAGGTTGAGATTAGTTGAGTAATTAGGAAACAAGTTAATTAAGAAAGACTCGGCATTATAAAAGATGGCAACGTTAAGAGATATTAAGAGAAGAATAAACGGTGTTAAAAGCACGCAACAGATAACCCGTGCCATGAAGATGATTGCTGCTGCTCGTTTGAGAAGAGCGCAAGAGAATATTATCAATGCCAGACCATACGCCAGGAAGATTAACGAAGTGATCATTCACCTTATTGGTACCGGAAGTAACATAAACAATGAGTTGCTGGAAGAAAGAAAACTAAACCGGGTGGCGTTGATTGTTGTTACATCGGATAGGGGAATGTGCGGCGGTTTCAATATGAATGTAATTCGTACCGCGGAGGAAATGATTCAGGATGAATACAGCAATTTTTATAACGAAGGTAAATTGGATTTGTATTGTATCGGCAAAAAAGGGGCTGATTATTTCACCAAAAAAAATTATAAGATTAGTGAATCTTATACCGGAATCTTTTCCCAGCTTGAATACGAATCGGCTGTGAAAATTATCCAGGTACAAAAGTTACGGTTCCTCAAGAAAGAAATTGATAAAGTGATCTTAATCTTTAATGAATTTAAGTCGGTGATGCAGCAAAGAATTTTGGTTGAGCAATTGATGCCGATTAAGCCTAACTTATTAGGGCAAGAAAATACAAAGAATGCAGAATATATTTATGAGCCGGATAAAATCGGGATTATCAATTCTCTTTTGCCGCGGCAGATCAACACACAGATGTGGCGGGCACTTTTGGAGTCTTATGCTGCTGAACTCGGTGCCAGGATGACTGCCATGGATATGGCGACCGAAAACGCCAAAGAATTGATTAAATCGCTTGAAC
>CAZRIQ010000193.1:2432-5332 GCA_964600175.1 uncultured Melioribacter sp.
ACATATAACAAAGAAAGACAGGCATCAATTACTAAAGAAATTATTGAAATAGTTTCCGGTGCAAATGCGATGAAAGAGAGTTGATTTCAGCCTGTCTGTCCCGCCGGAGTCAATAAAGTTTGAAATTTCAATTGATTTTATTATCTTTTTCGCCCGATTTTTATGCTTGATGAGTTAACAGAGAAATTTGAGAAAGTTTTAAAAAAGGTTATCGGTCAAGGCAGGTTAACCGAAGCTAATATTTCGGATTCACTCCGGGAAATTAGACGTGTTCTTTTAGATGCTGACGTAAACTATAAAGTCGCCAAACAGTTTATTGAAGATGTAAAAGTTAAGGCACTTGGAAAGGAAGTTCTAACTTCCGTTACTCCCGGTCAGTTGATCACAAAAATTATCTATGATGAACTGACACGTTTGATGGGAAGTAAAGAATCAGAACTGCAGTTGAATCCGAGCGGTATTACCGTAATTATGATTGTAGGACTTCAGGGTTCCGGTAAGACTACATTCAGTGCAAAACTTGCCAAATATCTTCATCAAAAAAAGAGAAGTGTTCTTTTAACTGCGGCAGATATTTACAGGCCTGCTGCAATTGAACAGTTAAGACTACTTGGCGAGCAAATTAACATCCCGGTTTTCTCAATCGAAAATGAGAAGGACACGATCAAAATTGCTTCCGACTCAATTTCATTCGCAAAAGAAAACGGGTTGAATACGGTTATTATTGATACTGCCGGAAGACTTCACGTCGATGAACAAATGATGAATGAAGTTGCGGCAATTAAAGAAAAAGTAAAACCGTCTGAAACGTTGTTTGTCGTTGATTCAATGACCGGGCAGGATGCGGTAAATTCTGCAAAAGCGTTTCATGAGAAAATAGAATTTGACGGAATTGTTCTTACAAAACTTGACGGCGATGCAAGAGGCGGATGTGCTCTTTCGATTAAAGCGGTAGTTGAAAAACCGGTTAAATTTGTCAGTCTCGGTGAAAAGCTTGATTCGATTGAAGTGTTTCATCCGGAAAGACTTGCATCTAGAATTTTGGGAAAGGGCGACATCGTTTCTTTTGTTGAAAAAGCGCAAAAGGAATTCGACGAAAAAGAAACGGCGGATATCGAGAAGAAATTTTTGTCAAATAGATTCGACTTCGATGATTTCTTGAAACAGATAAAGATGATAAAGAAAATGGGCTCTTTGAAATCTTTGCTTTCGATGATTCCCGGTGCAAGTTCGGCAATCAAAAGTACGGATGTGGATGATAGACAAATTGTAAAAGTTGAATCTATCATTCAGTCAATGACTCGGAAAGAAAGAGTGAATCCCAAAATATTAAACGGAAGCAGAAGAAAAAGAATTGCACGCGGCAGCGGCAATTCGATTCAAGATGTTAATAGATTAATTAAGCAGTTCGGTGAGATGCAAAAGATGGTTAAGATGTTGAATTCTAAATCGGGTAAAAATTTGTTTTCGAACATGAGGATCAGATAACTATTTTGTAGGAAGAAGCTTGCCTACCGGAAGGCAGGCGACATCTTCGTCAATCACAATATTTGGTAGAAAGATTTCTAAAATATTAAAAATAAACAGACATAATATAAGGAGGTAAATTAAACTTGGCGGTAAAGTTAAGACTTAGAAGGATGGGAAAGAAGAAGCAGCCTATATATAAAGTAGTAGCTGCCGACTCCAGATCACCAAGAGACGGAAAATTTATTGAGGCAATTGGATTGTATAGTCCGAAAGCTGATCCTGCTGTCGTTAATATAAAAGAAGAGCGGGTAATGTATTGGCTTAACGTCGGTGCACAGCCGACGCAAACCGTAAAGAACCTTCTAAACTCGGAAGGGATTCTTCTTAAAATTAATTTACAAAAGAGAGGTTTATCCGAGGACAAGATAGAAGCCGAGCTGGATCAGTGGAGAAAAGTTCGTGAAGCCAAGAAAGTTGCGGAGGCGAATAAACGGTCGGAAAAGAAAAAAGCTAAGCAGGTAAAAGCCGAATCTGCTGAAAAAACAACCGATAATGAGGAAAAAAAGACCGAAGAAGAGAGTACAACGCCAGAAACCGAATGATTTTACTTGAATTTTATTATTTGGTTGTGCATTATTACAAAGTACCCTTTTAATTCATATTTTATAGGTATTCCCATGAAGGAATTTATTGAGTTTATTGCAAAGCACCTTGTTGACAATCCGGATAGTGTAGCACTGGAAGAAAGTTCGCCGGATGAAAAGACCATCGAACTTACTTTGAAAGTAGGAGCCGAAGATGTTGGAAAGGTAATCGGCAAACAGGGTAAAACGGCACAGGCTATGAGAACTCTTCTTACGGCAATTGCGGCTAAGGATGGGAAACGAGCAATCCTAAAGATTTTGGATTAATTCAATTTCCGATTTGTAAGTGGATGATTTCTATCTTATAGCAAAAATTAAATCTGTTTACAAATCGGAAGGATATGTTGTAATTAAACCTTATTCTCATTTTAGGGAACGATTCTTTCGGCTCAAAGATGTTTTTATTGATGTGTTTGGAGCCAAAAGAAAATTTTTGGTTGAGGATGTTGTTGATTTTAATGACAAGTTGTTGATGCGTTTTAAAAATTTCGATTCGAGTAACGATTTAGATTTTTTGATTGGTAAAGAAATATTTGTAGAAGAAAAAGACTTATCGAAACTTCCAAAAGATTCCTATTATATTCATGATCTTGTAGGAAGCAGAGTCTTTAGAAACGGAAAGTTCTTTGGAGATTTGATTGATGTTTTGCAATTACCGTCGAATGATGTGTATTTGATCAGAGACGTTGATAAAAGAGAAGAAGCCGAGCAGATAAAGAAAGAGCTTGCGGAGCAGCAGATAGAGGAGGGGGATCGGAGGAACCCCCTCCCAGGGATCATCATTAT
>CAZRIQ010000194.1:0-5299 GCA_964600175.1 uncultured Melioribacter sp.
TTATTATCGCTTTCCATGAATAAATATTTTGAAACAAACCACTCTGAGTCATTAAAATCTTTCCAGATTGATGTACCTTCGTCGGGAGAAAACTTTATACCTCCGACGAACAGTGGAACGGAGAGTGAATCGAATTGATTCCAGTTACTTACAAAATTTTTTTGCCAATAGTTGATGGATTTCTCACCGTCGGTTATCCTGTTGCTACCGGTTGTCTCAACACTAAAAAGAGGATCGGCTGCTAAGAATTTGATGTGAGATTCCGGTTCCGACCAATAGAAATATTTTTTGGTTTTTCGGGATAAGTATTCAAACAGTCGGTTAAAATTTATCCGATCTAATTTGAAAATGTAGCTTAATAAAACTTTTTCTTGAGAATCTATATCTATTGAGTTTTCTAGAAAAACCTTGAAATTCTCTAATATTTCACGTTTCACGTTTATAGAACAGTTTAGTTAATTACTAAAATCAAATATAAATTTAATAAAAATAGTTTCAAATTTGATTTCGAAATATTAACTTCAACACATAGTTATTTTAGTTTTAATTTTATTGAATATTCAATACCTAAAATTAGCCGATCGTTCCATAAATTATAAGTTGGTCAAGAGTAAGCGAGCCAAACATGCTCGTTTGCAGATTGGAATTTCTAAGGGATTAGAAGTAATTCTTCCTTTTAAAGCCGTAAGAAAAATTAATCCTGAAGAATTAATTAAATCCAAAAGGGCATGGATTCTTAAACACTTAGATAATCTTGAACGGCTGAACGAAAAATTTTTCTATTTAGGTAGAGAAATCTTTATAAAAGAAGAGGTTAGCATAGGCTCTACGGAAAAGAATAAAAACACGGCTATTGGTGAAAACTATACTGTCGATTTTAATAACGATACTCTGTGTATAACATATTCTATGAATAATTCTTACGATAAAAAAAATATTTATAACCAGTGGATTTTCGAGATAGCAAAAAATTATCTAACAGATAGGGTGAGGCAGCTCGCAGATAGGTATGGGTTCGTGTATAAGGATGTCAAAGTTAAAGATCATATTTCACGCTGGGGAAGTTGTAGCAGTAAGAACGCCCTTTCTTTTAACTCTAAATTGATGTATTTTAATAATCAAGCAATAGACTATGTTATTATCCACGAATTGTGTCATTTAAGGGAGATGAATCATTCAAAAAAATTTTGGAGCCTCGTAGAAAGTTTAATGCCTGACTATAGGGTATACAAAAAACAACTAAAGTCATATTTTCCAACAATCTAAGGGAAGGGAAAATGGAGGCTAAACAACAAATGACTGTCGAACTTTTGGAGAAACTTTCCAAAGCGTACGACAAATTCCGGAAGGCACAAGTGAAACAGATGTATGGAGAAAAACTTACTGCACCGCAATTCCAGGTGTTGGAAGTTTTATCCAAAACGGGTCCGATTCCGCTAAAAAGAATCAGTGAGGAATTGATGGTTACCGGTGCAAACATCACTTGTGTTGTTGATAACCTTGAGAAGGAAGAATTGGTTGAAAGAATTCATTCTAAGGAAGACCGAAGAGTGATCTTAGCCGATCTAACCGAAAAAGGTAAAACAAAAATCAATTCAATTATGCCGAGTTATTTAATTAATATCTCGTCGATAACCAGTGTGCTCTCCGATCAAGAGCATAAAGATTTGACGGGTTTATTGGCAAAATTGAATTAGGAACCGCCGAAAGTAAATACAAGGGCGATCCATTCGTCTTTTGTCAATTTTTCTACGAATTGGAATCCGAAGGAGGTGTATTTATTTAGGATTTGTGTTTCATCAGTTAATAAAAGGCCGGAGATTATTAATCTTCCGGCTTTTTTTATTTTTGTGCCGATCTGATCGGCAATCTCAAGTAAAATATTTTTATTTATGTTTGCTACAATGAGATTAAAATCGTTCTCTTCAATTTGCCCCATTTCCGCCAATCTTATCTCGACTTTTTCTTCGAGCATGTTTGATTTAACATTTTCAATTCCGTTGTTAAGGCACCACTCATCATTATCGATTCCAAGAGCATAACTGGCTCCCAGCTTTACAGCGGAAATTGCTAGAACACCCGTACCGGAACCGATGTCTAACACTTTGTCGCCGGGTTCAACATATTTTTCAATTAGTTCAAGCATAAGTTGAGTGGTTTGATGCTCGCCCGTTCCGAAAGACATTTTGGGATCAATCGTGATAACAATTTGATTTTCTTTTTTGTTGTACTCTTTGAATGAAGGTTTAATAACTATTTTATCCGTTACTTCAATAACACGTACTTTCTTTTCCCACTCTTCGTTCCAGTTTTTGTCCTCGATCAGTTCTTCGGTAATCTCAAATGACTTCAATAAGTTTTCTTTTGTCAATGCCGATAATATTTTTTCTATATCACTTTTATTGATCTCGGCAGTTTCATCGCAATAGACGGTTAATTCATATTCGCCCTCATTGATTCCGCTGATTTTTAATTCCCACAATTCGCCGGTTATAATATCGGGTATAAACGGCTCGGCAGTAATTTTAAATTGTTTGTAATGTTTCATTAGTTTTCTATCGAGGTTAGAATCTCACAAATTTTGTCTTGAAAATCCTGTGCAATTTTAGATTTAGCAACAAAATTATTCATAAAGACCGAGAACGAAAGCAAGTGATTTGACCTTGTCCATAAATACCCGGCTAAGTTACTTACCCCGCTTAAAGTTCCGCTTTTTGCTTTAACTATTCCGTATGGTCGAACGTTTTTGAACCTATGTTTTAATGTCCCTTCGGTACCTGCTTCAGGCAAAGCAGAATAAAGTCTATTGAAATTATTTTTTTCATTTTTGTATACATAATTCAAAATTCCGGTAAGAAGTTCGGGAGAAATTAGATTGTAAAATGACAATCCCGATCCGTCCGCAATTCTGTAATTTTTCGGATCAAAGGAAGCAATGGTAATTAAGCTGTCGACAAGTTTGATTCCTTTTGCAGCAGTCCCTGGTTTTCCAAACGATTCTTTTCCTATAAGACGTAAGATCAATTCGGCACTCAGGTTGTCAGAAATCCTGTCCATGAAAACAAGGACACTGTCGAGCGGTCTCTGAAAAGTCAAAAGTTTTTCGGAATCGTTTTGAAGAGTGAGCGTGTCGGTGTACCCGGTAACTTCAATGCCGTTTCTGATGAAAGATTCTTTGGCGAGCGTTAAGAAATATTGTTCGGGATGAAGAATATTTAACTCGACAGAATCTTTTCTATGATTGACGGGCAAGTCTCCACTAATGTAAAAAGCATTTTTGTTGTTTAGCCAATCGCGTGTAATTTCAAATTTGGATGAGTCGTTTTTAGGAAAATCAGCTGGGATGGTTACTGAAGTATTTGTCAGGTTGAAAAATTCACTTTTGGGACGAGTTTCTAAAACCATCGGATAACCTATTTCACCGGGATGATAAATGAATTTTACCCCGTTACGATTTACTGAAAGTGGCGATAAATAAGGGCTGTATATTTCCGGGTTATCATCCCACATCCAGCCTTTGCCGAAGTACAGAGAATCCATTCCGGAAACGTCGCCGTAAATATTCCCGGTAATTTTTCTTATTCCCATTCCTCTTAAAGCAATGGATATCGAATCGAGGTCCCATGTAGAAAATTCGGAATCAAATCCGCCGACGAAATACAAATCGCCGTTGATTGTAGAATCCTCTCTTATGCCGGTATAGAACAATGATGTATTAAAAGTGAAATTATTTTTTAGGAAATGAAGAGCGGCAAGAGACGTCAAAATTTTAAGTGTGGATGCCGGACGGAAAAGGAGTTTCTCGTTTTTCTTGTATAGACTGCTATCGGAGGTTAGATCGTAAACATCAATTCCTATTTGTGTGGTTTTGAAAAAATTGTTTTGGAAAAGAGAATCGAGTTTGGTTTTGTAGCTGCCGGTTCCTTGTGAGAAAATATTGAGTGTTAGAGAGAAGTAAAGAATTGCAAATAATGTTTTTATCTTCACATTGATTTTTAGTTAATCTAAAAATATTCTCTTTCCCTGAAGTCGACACCGAGTTCTTCAACGACAAATTTCTTTGCCGCTTCGGAATCTACTTTGCTTAACCCTACAATCGACATAACAACGTGTGAGTACTGACTCGCTTTCTTTGCAAAGTCAAGCATCTCGCCGTGCATTGACGGATCGACGCGCATTAATTCTGCGTATTGATTTGCATCGGTCGAGTTTAAACTTATAGAAACGGTATCGATTAATCCTTTAAGATCCGGTGTAATATCACGTTTATTGATGAAGTTTCCGTGACCGTCGGTATTCAAACGTGTCTGCCCACCGTTTTCCTTTACATACTTTGCAACCGTTTTAACAACGTCCCATCGTATAGTTGGTTCACCGTAGCCGCAAAAGACTATTTCTTTATATTTCTTTGGATCACCAATCTCTTTAATATAGACTTCCGCTTCCGGCTCCTCGGATTTTTTCATCTTTAGATTATAGCCGTTAATAACAGCTTCGCCTTTGCGGTCGCAGAAAACACAATCGGCATTGCACCTGTTCGTGACATTAATATAAAGCGATTGTCCGATTTGATATGTAAAACTTAAACCCGGTTTCATTCCTATTCCAAAAAGTTTATAAACATTGTACGAAGTTGCCTTTGCAACATCTTCAACGGTTAAATGATGAATGTCTGCGATTTGCTCGGCAACTAATTTTATGTATGCCGGTTCGTTCCGCTGTCCCCTGTATGGAACCGGTGTCATGAAAGGTGAGTCGGTTTCGAGAAGAAGGTTTTCAACCGAAATTCTCGATAAAGTTTTTCTAAGATTATCTGCTTTCTTGAAAGTTATATTTCCCGGGAAGGAGATAAAGTGATGCATCTCTATAAGTTCGCGCGCATCTTCAATTGAACCGGTAAAGCAGTGAAATTGAGTCCGCAATCCTCTGTCTTTGTACTTTCTTGCGAATGACATGATATTGTCGTTCGATTCCCGGTTGTGAACTATTGTTGGAAGTTTGAGTTTCAAAGCCAATTCGATCTGTGCTTCGTATGCTCTTAGCTGAATATCACGCGGAGAGAAATCGTAATAGTAATCGAGACCGATTTCACCAATGGCGACAACCTTTTTATGCTTTGCAAGTTCTTCAATTTCGTTTATAATGGAATCCTGCCACTCTTTTGTGTCGTGCGGATGAACTCCAACAGTTGCGTAGATAAAATCGTATTTGTCGGCAAGTTCAATTGCCTGAACAGACGACGCAATGTTTGTAGCCGGAACGATGATATAATCTACACCGGAATCTTTTGCTCTGTTGA
>CAZRIQ010000195.1:0-5278 GCA_964600175.1 uncultured Melioribacter sp.
TTGCCTGTGCAAAGTATCAAGATTTTTTTATTTTCCGTAGAATGGGAATTTATATTATTCGACATTTAATGTCCCTTTCTTTTAATTCGCTATATACCGAATTGTTTAAGCAAAAAAAATTACGAACCGCAAACTTTATAACGATCTACAACTTTTACTTTCTGTTTATCGTTTTCAATCAACTGATTATCCCCTAACCAAAAATCCAACTGACTCAAAATTGCTGAGATCCTCTGGTCACCGGGTCTCTGGTTTATCAAATAGTTCACCCACTTGCCGTCCCTGTCTTCTAAAATAAACCCTTCTTTTTTCAGGATACTTAAATGTTGAGATACTGTTGAGGCAGCAAGTTGAAGAATATCTGTTATTTCGCAAACACAAAGAGGTTTAATTTGCAGCATTTTTAATATGCGCAGCCGGTTCTTATCAGAAAGTGCCTTAAATAAATTTGTTGATTCTTTCATAAAGTCATTTCGTTAACGAGCGAAATGTAATTATTAAAAAGTTAAAATGCAAGTGGTAGGTTTAAAAATTTTATTTTACAAGGTATAGATAATTAGGCAACTTTATTTTTATGCCTGTGTACTTACCCTCCATGTCGCTCCATTGGTCGCCGACGCAAGCAATTAGATCGTAACCTTTACCGGCAAGCTTTATTCGTTCTTGTTCTTTGAAAAGAGCGGCAGATTCTTTTATGTCGCCTTTGTTTCTAGTTATTAGAGTATCGAAATCGGTATAACCCTGTCCCCTGAGATTTTTAATCGTGGCGTCTCTAACCTCCGGCAACCTTCCGGTTAGGAAAATTATCTTTATGTTTTTTTCAACAAGCCAATCATAAAAACCTTTTGATTCCGGGATCGCTTTATCATTTCCGTTAAGAAGCCAGCCGTCCCAAATTTTTTGTTCGTACCCGAAACTAAGCCTTTTGATCATTTCGTAATTAGAGAGTGTCGTTTCATCTACATCGAAAATAACAGCAGAGTTTTTTGTGAGTTTTACCTTTTCGATCTGTCTTTTTGCATCATCAAAAATTTTGTTGAGTTCGGAGTCGTACTGCCCAGATTCGTAATAGGTAATAACACGTTTTTTGGCTGTAGATAAGTTTAAAAGTTCGTGCGAGCAGTTCGTTAGAACAAAAGCAAAAGCTATGAAGAGAACAAACAAAATCTTCTTCATTGAAATATCCGATCTTTAAAGAATATATTTGCTCAGATCACGGTTCTTAACAATTTTATCGAGCCGTTCGTTTACAAGCTGACCGGTGATTTCAATTGTTGATTCCGGCATTTTATCCGGTACATCGAATAAAATATCTTCCAACAAAGTTGTTAGAATTGTATGAAGCCTTCTTGCGCCGATGTTTTCCACCTGGTCGTTTACAATAGCAGCGGTCTTTGCAATTTCTTTGATAGAGTCGTCATTAAAGTTTATTGAAACATTTTCCGATTGAAGAAGCGCCGAATATTGTTTGAGCAAAGCATTTTCGGGGATAGTAAGGATTTTTATGAAATCGTCTTCGGTTAAGCTTTTCAACTCGACTCTAATTGGGAATCTGCCCTGAAGTTCCGGTATTAAATCAGACGGTTTTGAAACGTGAAACGCACCAGATGCGATAAACAAAACGTGGTCGGTTTTAACCGGGCCATATTTTGTATTGATAGTCGATCCCTCAACGATTGGCAAAAGGTCCCTTTGCACTCCTTCGCGGGAAACATCCGGACCCTGCTGACTTTTTGCCCCGGCGATTTTGTCTATTTCATCGATGAAAACGATGCCTGCTTCCTGCACACGTTCGATTGCTTCTTTTTGAACGGCTTCCATATCGATAAGTTTTTGTGCTTCTTCCTGCACAAGAATTTGTCTCGCTTCCCTTATGGAGGTTTTTCTTTTTTTCTTTTTCTTCGGAATCATACTGCTCATTAGGTCCTGCAGATTCATCCCGAGATCGTCCATCCCGGCGGGACCGAGAACCTGCATCCCGAAAGACGGAACATTGATATCGAACTCGATCATCCTGTCGTCCATCTCACCGTTACGAAGTTTTTCCCGCATCCACTCGCGCGTCTTTTCATTTTGCAAATTTTCATTGTCGCCATTTTCTTCGCCGGCAGCAACGGGTTTCTTCACGGGCGGAATTAATTGATCCAGAATTTTCTCCTCCGCTAAATGTTCAGCTTTTTCCTGAACTTCTTCTGTTTTCTCAGAACGAACCATGCTGACTGCGATTTCGGTAAGGTCGCGTATCATCGATTCGACATCTCTACCGACATAGCCGACTTCAGTATATTTCGAGGCTTCTACTTTTATAAACGGGGCACCGGAAAGCCTTGCAAGCCTTCTCGCAATTTCCGTTTTGCCCACACCGGTTGGTCCAATAAGAATTATGTTGTTCGGAAGAATTTCTTCTTTAATGCTCTCTTCTACTTTTTGCCTACGCCATCTATTACGAAGTGCAATTGCTACGGCGCGTTTAGCATCGTCCTGCCCGATGATATATTTATCGAGTTCTTTGACAATTTGTGACGGAGTTAAAGTCTGCATAATATCGGTTTTCATTTCGTTCCTAAAATTTATTTTATGACTTCCACGTTAATTTTATCATTTGTATAAATGCAGATGTCTGCTGCTACCTGCAATGCTTCTTTAACAATATCTTCGGCGGAAAGGTTACTGTATTTCTTTAACATTTTTGCCGCAGCCAGCGCATACATTCCTCCTGAGCCAATTGCAGCTATGTTATCTTCCGGTTCAACAACGTCGCCGGTGCCGGATAAAATAAAAGTATTTTCGCGTGATATTATAGCGAGCATTGCCTCAAGCCTGCGCAAGTATTTGTCCGTGCGCCAGTCTTTTGCAAGTTCAACAACTGCACGGTTTAAATTGCCGCTGTATTGTTCGAGTTTTTCCTCGAAACGTTCGAGTAGCGTAAATGCATCGGCGGTAGATCCCGCAAAACCGGTTATTATTTTCCCGTTCAATAATTTGCGAATTTTTGTTGAGTTATGTTTCATTACCGTGTTGCCGAATGTTACCTGCCCGTCGCCGCCGAGCGCCGCTTCACCATTGTGAATTATTCCAAGTATTGTTGTTGATCTAACTTTCATATAAACCTCTTTTATTTACGATGCAAACCGTTAATCAAGTTTGTAAAGAATAGCAGCTTTTTCTGCTGAAGTAACTATCCCTTTGATTAATGCCGAACTGAAACCGTTATGTTCCATTTGGTTCAATCCCGAGATTGTGCAGCCGCGCGGAGTTGTAACTTTGTCAACTTCGGTCTCCGGGTGATTCTTCTTATCTAATAATAAAGTAGCTGCCCCTTTTGCCGTTTGTGCTGCTATAAAAAGAGCTTCTTCCGAATGAAACCCAATTTCGATTCCGCCTTGCGAAGCTGCGCGGATTGCTCTCATGAAAAATGCTATTCCGCAGGCGCCAAGTGCGGTTGCGGGAATCATCAGTTCTTCGTCTATTATGATGGTTTTTCCAACCAGGTTGAAAATTTTCTCCGCGACTTTAAGCGAGCTGTCACTTTTCGAATCTGCCGCAAGACAAGTCATCGATTCCTGGATGGCAATGGCGGTGTTAGGCATAGCACGGACCACTTTAATTTCTGATCCGACCAACTTTTTGATTGCCTTTATACTTGCACCCGAGACGACCGAAACAAGTATATGTTTTTCGGATTTCAATACCGGCTTGATCTCGTTTAGAATTTCATCTAACTGTCTTGGCTGAACAGCGAGCACAATCACTTCCGATTTTTTTGCCGCAGATTTGTTGTCGCTCGTTACGTTGAAACCTTTCTTTTTGTACTTAGCCAACTGGTCGGCATGTCTTCGTGTAATTGTAATGTTTGATACGGCAAACAACTTTGAGTTGTTAAGACCGTTTGCAATTGCAAGCCCGATATTTCCGCCGCCCAATATTGCAACTGATGATGTTTGATCTTTCATTTTATTTATCCTGTGACTTTGTAAAATCTTACTGAATAACTATGTGCTCAAATTATTTCGCTTTGCGAAACTTAACCGGTATTATCCTAGGGACTCTTCTTTGATATTCAATGTATTGTTCACCGAATTTTTCAACAAGCTTTCTTTCCTCATAAATAGAACCGATATAAAAGTAGATAATAATACAAACCAGCATTGTCAAATAGAACAAATCCATCGTTGGTCTAAAAGCTAAAAACACGATGGAGAAAAAATAGATCGGGTGACGCATGTATTTATAGGAACCCGTGGTAGTGAAATCCTGGATTTCATCAAGGTCTTCTATTTTATAATGGTTGTCAATGAACCGTTTAATTTGGCTGATCCCTAGAAATTCATTCCCGTTTATCACTTTCAACGGCCAGAGAAAACAAAGCAAACTGATAATTTGAACTGCAAATGTAATAATATCGTATGGATAATGTAAATCATAAACAATTACATCCGGTTTCGGCGCCAACAGGTAAACAAACAGAAATAGAATTATTGAGGTGATATTATAGAATATTCTGTAGAAAGCAATGCGGCAACCGGTACGCGCGGCAATTAACCTTTTAATTTTGTTCGATGCTAGGAATGTGTGTGAAACGGCAAAAAAGGTGAACAAAAAAATAATTATTAAAACATCGAAGAGATAACTCATAACTCCTTGCGAAGTCTTGCGACCGGTATCATCAATTGTTCGCGGTATTTTGCAACGGTTCTCCGGGCAATGTGAATGCCTTTATCCTGGAGGATGCTTGCTATCTTATCGTCACTGTACGGATTTTTTTTCGATTCGTTATCGCAGATTTCTTTGATCAGTTCTTTGATGTGTTTGTTGGAAATTTCGTCGCCCGAATCAGTTGGAAGTCCTTCACTGAAGAAATATTTCAACTCATGAATTCCCTGCGGACTTTGAACGTATTTACCGTTTACAACACGGCTTATCGTAGAGATATCCATCCCGATTTCGTCGGCGATATCTTTATAAATCATGGGTTTTAAAAATCTCGGACCGTTTTCAAAAAATTCATACTGCCTTTCGAGGATTGCCCGCATAATTTTCAAAAGAGTGTTTCTTCTTTGCTGCAGTGAGGCAATGAACCATTTTGCCGACTCAAACTTTTCGCGTAGAAACTTGTGTGTTTCTCTATCGCGTTCGGAGATTTTTCTTCTGCGTTTGTTGGAATCGAGCATGTCGAGATAAGATTTACTAACGGTAACGGAAGGCATACTCCTGTCGTTCAAAGTAACAATATAGTTATCCTCTACTTTTTCAATTAAGAAATCCGGCGTTATCTGGT
>CAZRIQ010000196.1:0-5256 GCA_964600175.1 uncultured Melioribacter sp.
ATAGGTCGAACGCGCGTTTCCATTTTCATCATAAAGCCCGGTATCTTTCCGGGCTTTAGTAATATTGTCCGGCGATCCTTCAGCTTGCCAGAGTTTATCGTAATCTCTTAAAACAAAATTTATGATGAATGCCAATCCGTATTTGTCCGCGGCATCGAATAACTGTGTGAAGTAGTTGTTCTGTTTTGCTTGCGTGCCGTCGTACACAACCGATCCGTTATAAAGTGTAAAAGTTTGAGCCGGGTATCCCGTTTCAGTTATACAAATGGGTTTTGAAGTGGTGTTGAGAGAAAATATTTGGTCGAAAAGATCCGAAGGAATATTATTGGTAGAAAGAGTGCTTAAGTAAGGATAAAGTGAAACGGCAAAGTAATCTGTATAGTTTAGCAGTTGACTTAACCCAATTGTCTGTAGTTGATAATTACTCGAATAGTTTTGAACCAGATCCATACCGGAAACCGAAACCATTATCGGTAGTGAAGGGTATTGGCTCTTTAAATTATTGTAAACATAACTCTGCAATTGTATGTATGCATTCCATTTGTTTAGAGAAGGATCGGCATTAATAAGTAAATTTACCTCGATCCCCATTACGAAAAAATCCGGATTGAAAAATTGAATTACCCTTGTACAGTAATTAAGATAAGCATCTTCCACATTAGGAGAGTTAAAATTATATGTATTCCATGGATAGGGCAGGGCTTGATTTCCCGTATCCGATTTATAATAGGCAAGCCCGTTCCGTTCGGGATTAATAGGCGTAACCGAAACAAGTATCTTGTGACCCGCTGGAGTTTTACTAAGCCTGTTTTGCCAATCGGCTGTAATGTTTGCATTGAAGTCAGTAACCAAAAGTGATTCCTGCCAGGGGATGCCGTCGTCAAATTGGTGAGAAACAATATCCGCATCATTTTTAAGTTTAAGATAGACAGAATCCTGAGCTTGAGATGTAACATCATAAGGGAAGGGTGTGAATCCCATATAATAACTCCTCGTCTCAGATCCAGAAGGAGTAACTGCATCTCTTAACTTGCAAGATTGGAAACAAAACAGAGCATATAAAATAAATATGAAGAAAAATATTCTTCGCATCTCAAAATACTTCTTTATATGAAAGGAAATCGTGCCTGTTCTATTACTCAAGCGATTTATAATTTTACCTTCACAACAACTTTTTTTACAGGTGAAGGATTATCGATTGCCATTCCCGGCATGTGAATATCGTCAGGGAATAGGATCATAAAATACCCTTTTTCAACTGTAACGAAGTCTCCCTTGCCGGTTAAGAACATAATATCTTTTTCGTCGTTGTATTCTTGTGTTACTGTCATATCTTTCATTTTTCCGAAACCGATCTTTTCAGTTCCTTCGGCAACTAACTGAATATCAAGATACTTTTTGTGAGCCTCCCATTTTCCCATCTCGGGGGTTTTGGAATTGTAAGAGTCGACAATTGCAAAGGCATCTTCTCCGTCGATATCATATTTCCCGTTTTCCTTATTTGCAAAATCAGTTTCAATTAGAAACTTAAATCCCTTTTCAATTCTTTCGCCGAGACCGAAATATATTTGTGCGTTTTTAAGTTGATCGAAAATCACGCTTTACCTTTATTATTTATTGAACTGAGATATCCAACAAAATAAACTTAGAACGAAAGTTGCAACGATAAGCAAATGGAATATTATCTTCTCCAAATTTGGAATGGGGTTTTCTTTGTGAGGCGGCAAGAAAGTCATAGTATCTCTATAAATCCGTTCATATTTTCTTTTCCACTCATTGCTGGACTTGAATAAATATGGTATCCACCACTTCTTTATTTCCAACAATAGTAAGAACAGGTAAATCAATAATGAAACAAACATCGTCCATGTTGAATTCAAAATAAATGTAACGGGCGGAATGAAAAGCAAAATTCCTTTATAACCGGGATCGAACAACCTTTCTTTAGGTGTAAACTCCCTTACATTGTTGAAAGGATACAGATCAACAAGTTTTGTAAATGTATAGTACAAAAATAAAATTGCCTGGATTACAATTACTGCTATCATTTGTTAAAGCCTGAATAGAATGCCGCCTGTTATCACGTAAAAATTACTTTTAAGTGACTTTGCCGACGGAAGTTTATCAAGTTTTAAATCAAGAAATACGTAACGGACATCACCTGTTACTAGAATGTTGCCAACAGGAATTTCAACACCCGCTCCAAGATGGTAACCGAACTCTTGTTTCGTTTCGTCTTTCAAACCTGAAGATTCATAAGTAGTCGAGTAATCATATTTAGTATTGTACCAGCCGGCACCCGCCGCTCCGTATACAATTGGGATAACATAAACTAATGCCGATACCATTACAGGATAACTTATAACTTTTAGGTTTCCGTTATCGTAATCTTCTTTTCTGTAATTGATCGATCCTTCGACACCGAAAGAATCTGATAATTTTAATCTCAGAGCAGCGCCAATCATTACGTTGCCTTGGTCGGCATCCTGCGATTTATAATAACCAAGTTGTGGCCCAATTGCAGCGCTTTGTGAATGAACTTCAGAGAAAGCGAACAGGCTTATAAAAGAAATAATTAGTAACTTTTTCAAAACCCACCTCCCAGATTTTGAAAAGCAAAATATGAAAATTAGGAATCGATTTCAGCTAATTTTGAGGCGGAACCCTGAGGTTTGAAGTACTTTGAAGTCCTTCCGCTAGTTCCGGAATTATACCGAGTTTTGTATAAATCGGTCTAATCACTTTTCGCAGTTGGGGAAGTTTCAAAGCGAACAGAGCGGCGCCGATTATGCACGAAATGCCGCCAAAGATCAGTGTTGCAGTAGCGCCAAATTTGGATGCCAAACTTCCGAATAACAGGCTTCCAAACGGCATCATTCCTATAAAAGCCATAGTGTAAAAACTCATGACCCGCCCGCGTTTGTCGTCGTCAATTATAGTTTGGATTATAGTATTACTCGAAGCTCCGCGTACCATCATTGACATGCCAGTAAACATTAACAAAATCATCGACAGGATTAATGACTTTGAAAATGAAAATGCAATTAGCATTATTCCGAAAATGAGAGTACCGTATGTAATAATTTTCCCAAGACCGCGAACGCTTCTTTTTGCTGCTAGTAATAGTGCACCGATCAAAGCACCGGATCCAATTGAAGCCATTAAAAATCCAAGTGTGTTTGGACCACCGTGGAGAATATCTTTCGCGAAGACCGGCATTAAAACGACGTACGGCATACCTGTGAGACTTACCAACGCAATCAATAAAATTATATAACGAACCGGTGCAAAGTTAAAAGTATATTTTGCCCCCTCTTTCAAACCTTCCACTACATGCTGCTTTGTCCTTACGACTTTTGAATAATCTATTTTCATTGCGAGCAGTGCAATTATTACTGCAATAAAACTTATACCGTTGATTAGAAAACAAATTGTTTCGTTGGTAGCTGCAAGCAAAAGTCCGGCGATTGACGGACCGAACAGCCGAGCCGAGTTGAACATCATCGAGTTAAGTGCTATTGCGTTTCCAAGGTCCTCTTTATTCTCAATCATTTCAACAACGAAGGCTTGACGCGCCGGTATGTCGAATCCGTTTACAATTCCTAAAAACAAATTAAGAACAACGAGATGCCATACTTGAACAGTTGACGTGGCTAGTAAAACAACAAGAAGAAAAGCCTGAGTCATAGCAAGCGTTTGCGTGGCGATTAGAATTTTGTGCCGGTTCATTTTGTCTACAATTACACCGGCAAAAGGAGAAAGAATAAGTGAAGGGATTTGACTTGCAAAACTTACCAAACCGAGAATGAAAGCCGAACCCGTCATTTGATATACGAGCCAGCCCATTGCAATTTGCTGCATCCATGTGCCGGTCAGAGAAATGATTTGACCGCCGAAGAACAGTTTGTAGTTCCTGTACTTTAGTGCTCTTAAAGCGACAGATAAACTGAAGCCGGTTTGTTTATTGATTGGTTTTGCCAACTTGTATTTTCTTAATTTTCATGATTAGAAGAAACCAAGCTCCTTCAGTTCGTTTTCAGGAATTGTAAGACTCTCTTTTTTACCTACGTCGTGCCATATTGAATCGTCATGCATGAAAGAAGTTATGTTGTATTTTGCTGATACGTTGAGATACAGATCAATGATCGAGAAAACATTTTCGTCCGGCATCAATTCAAATATTTTGGGGTCGACAACGTGAATCCCGCTGAATGACAACAAGTGTTTCTGGCCGTTTGGTTCCCGGGTAATTTTTTCTTCATGCGTTTTCCTATTTGTCCATCCGATAAGTACGTTTTCATCATTGAATATGAAACACCTTGAATCGTTTCTTTGTTGAACCGCAAGCGTGATTATTGCATCTGCGGTTTTGTGAAATTCGTATAACTCGTTCAAATCGATGTCGGAAAGGATATCGACATTATAGATTAAAAATGGTTCTGGTTCATGGAAGAACCATGAAACTTTTTTTAATCCTCCGCCGGTATCGAGCAGCAAATCTCTCTCGTCCGAAATCTCAATTTCGATATCAAAATTGTTTTTCTTTTGCAGGTAGTCTATTATTTTATCGCTAAAGTGATGAACATTTATAATGATTTGATTGAAACCGTGACGCTTAAGTTTGGTGACTGCTAATTCCAGAAGTGTTTTTCCGTTAATTTCTACGAGAGCTTTGGGTTTGTCTTCCGTTAAAGGTAATAGTCTTGTGCCGAGTCCTGCAGCTAATAAGAAAGCTTTCATGATAGAAAATCTTAAGGTTTAATTACTCGTTTGTTTTGCAAACCTAAATGATTTAATTCAATCTTGACGTTAAATTTTAATGCTATATGTTTTTTAAACTGTTCCGCGCAGTAAACAGAACGGTGTTGCCCGCCAGTACATCCGAAGTTAATCATCAAATTTGAGAATCCGAGTTTCAAATAATTACTTACGCTTTCATCTACAACCTTATAAATGTTGGAAAGAAATTCCAACGCTCCGGATTTTCGTTCAAGGAATTTGATAACCGGTTTATCAAGCCCGGTCAGTTCTTTGTACTCTTCAAATCTGCCGGGATTTAGAAGCGAGCGGCAATCGAAAACAAATCCGCCGCCATTGCCGGAGAAATCTCTAGGGATTCCATCCCTGTAAGAAAAACTGTTTATTCTTACGGTTAATTTCGTATCGTTTCTTTTAGAATCGTATTTCTTTCTCAACTCAGGGGATTCAACCAGTGTATGCATCACTTTATTCAACTCTTTAAATTTTTTAGGAAGC
>CAZRIQ010000197.1:0-5250 GCA_964600175.1 uncultured Melioribacter sp.
TAAGTATTTTGCAAAATAGGGACAATCTGCGGGCAGAGAAAAATGATTCTCAGCTTGCCATCCTCATGAAGATCGGAAACAATAAGTTGTTAATCCCTAATTAGAAATAGAAAATATCTCCCACAATACGAAACCGATTTTTTATTTATAGATGCTGTTGCCGTGAACAAATTTATTCATAAAAGAGTATTGTTCCTTCTGCTGGTTGTCTTTTCGTTATTTCTTGTCTTTTTATTAATCGAAGTGTTTCAAATAATTAATCCAACCCCCAAAGAAATTTATAATGATGTAAAATATCTTTACAACAACTGGGAAAACCGGCGGGCTGAAAAACAAGCGTATAACCTCTATGAGAAAAATCCGGGAGATTTGAAGATCAATTGTTTGTACGGAGACATTCTTTTAAGATTGCGTGAATTGAATAAGGCAAAAAAATTTTTTTCTTTTATTGTCGCGTCTGACCACACAAAAAAAATCGAGGCGCTTCTTAAGCTTGCGGAAATTTATTATTATCAAAACAACCTGGATACGGCAAGGAACATTTTAAAAACTGTCGATTCCTTAGCTTTGATTAAGCAAGATTCACTGTCGATTGCCCGATCGTTTCATCTGAAAGGTAAAATTGAGTTTAATTCTTTATCGTACAAAAACGCGATGAATTTTCAAAAAAGAAGTTTTGATTTGGCAGTAAAGCTCAAAAACATTGGTTTGCAGGCAGATGCTTTAAGGCAAATAGGAGTACTATACTGGTATAACTCGCAGCCTGATTCTGCGCTGAATTGTTTTTATGTGCCGGCGTTGGAGTTGTACCGTAAAGTAAATGATAAAGCAGGTGAGGCTACAACACTAAGCAATATCGGACTAATTTATCGAGAGCAGAGTAAACCCGAACTAAACGTTGACTACCAGTTGAGGGCATTTGCGATCCGTAAACAAATAGGAGACAAAATCGGTCTGGCGGACAGTTACTATTTTTTAAGCAAAGCGGTTTCATTAACGGGTTGGAACGGAACACTCGTCTATTCATATCTCAAAAAGAGTTTCGACATAAGCGAAAGTATCGGATATAAATGGGGTATGGAGGTTGCAAACCGCTCTCTTATTCTTGACTTTGAATATTTCAATTTTCCAGGCGGCTTTTCTGCGGCAAATTTGTTTACAGAGGATTCTCTTTTATATAATACCGGCGAAGGAAAGATCTTTGCGCTCTTTTATAAGTTCAAAATGAACGAAGAAAAAGGAGACCGGGAAACAGCCGAAATCCTTGAACAAATAGTTAATCTATGGGATTCCCTGGGTGTTAAAAACGGAGAACAATTTCAACTGATCCGTCTTGCATCAGCCTTAATTAGTCTTAAGGAATACAACAGGGCGGAAGCATTGCTGAAGAAAGCTCGTGAAAGCAGCCGCAAAGATCCGTATTCGAAGTTCATGCATGATACAACATTGGCAAAACTATACATAAAAAAAGGTCAACTTGAAGAGGCAAAGAAGGTTCTTGTTTCCCTCATTAGTAGTTATGATACTTTGTATACACGCGGTTTATTTGCTGAAACCAGGGAAGCGGGAAGTTCATTTTTGGTAGATAAAATGGGTGCGGCGTATTCGATGTTGATCGACGTTCTCTATAAGCAAAATGATCCGGGCTTATTCTATTATGTACAAAAAGAGCGGGCGCTTTCTAAAAGACTGTTAGTGCTAAGGAGAAAAGTTTTTAATGATTTTCGGGACGTGGAGAATCGCCCGGATGAAAATTTTATCGAGATGCTGAATCGATACGAACAGAATCCCGAGCTGTTTAATAATGTACAACCACTGATTGACAAGTTTGAAAACGAACAAGGTCGATTTGAAAAAATATGTAATACGATTTCCGACTTTTCGAAAAATGAAAAGCACTATTTAAACGCCGAACCCGTTGCTTCCCCCAAAGATTTACAAACGGTTTTACAGAACGGGGAAGTACTGGTCGAATATTTTGTCGGCACAGACAGTTTGTTTGTACTTGTTGTCAGGAAAGATTCCTTTGCAATAATAAAATTGAATGTTACCCGGAAGGAATTGAATTCATTAGTGATATTATATAATGAAGTTATAGAACGTGGAGCGAAATATCCCGAAGATAATTTATGGAAAAATATATCGTGCCGATTATGTACTCTTTTAATTGAGCCGGTTGTTCAAGGGGGCTTTTTAGAGAGGGGTGATCACGTAATAATTTCACCTCATAAGATATTACACATATTGCCCTTCCAAACCCTCTGTTTTGAAAACGAAAAGATTGTGAACTCAAAAAGCGGAACGAAAAAGACAGAGTTTCTTATAGAACGGAATACAATTTCGTACACACCCTCATCTTCTTATTTTGTTAACAACAGGATGAACAAGTTAGGAAAACGATTTTATAATTCTTTAGTTGCCATTGTGCCGGACGAATATAGTTTACCGGAAGCGGGAAATGAAGTAGGGGGCATTCCCAAAAGTCATTTTATGAAGTATACTCTATTACGAAACGGCGATGCCGAAAAAGATAGAGTTCTGCGTTCCCTAAGAAATTTTGATGTAGTTCATATCGCGTCTCATGCCGTAATGAATCAATGGTTCCCGTTGTATTCTTCTATCAGGTGCAGTAATGAAAACATAAAATTATATGAGATATTGGGAGCGAAACTAAACAGTAAGCTGGTAATATTGAGTGCTTGCGAAACCGGTTTAAGTGTTTCGTCCAACGGGGGTTTTCCGGAGAACGAAGATATTTTAAGTTTCTCCCGTGCTTTCTTATACGGAGGTGCAAACACCGTAATTGCATCTTTATGGATAGTTAACGATAAATCTACGGCAGAATTGATGAGATTGTTTTATCAAAATATGTTTCGACAAAATAATTCTATTGTAAACTCGTTGAACTTTGCTCAAAGAAGTTTCATTGATCAAAAAAGAGATGACGGCGAATCCATTCATCCGTTTTATTGGGGAGCTTTTTTCGTATCAGGGGACGAAAGATGAATCTGTAGTTCCTTCATTGTCTATTAATTGTAAAGTAATAAACTCAAATCCAAATGATGCAATAACGGCGAATTTCTTGCGTTTTTTATCGATTAGTTTATGGTCAAGATATTATTCCGGTCATAAAAATAGTCTCATGTCCGTATAATATTGATAAACAAGTATAAGAATTGTACATCAACAAGGGGACGAACATGAAAAATAATTTTACAAAACTATTCACCTTTATTTTTTTATTTCTGGTTTCCAATTATATTTTTGCTATCGATCCGCCGTACTCACCAAATCCCGCCGATGGGGCAACCGTCCAAAAGGAAAACACAATAACATTAGGATGGAATAATCCTTCATATACGGCGGTGAGGACAGTGTCGATTTCCGATGATCCGGCTTTTCCGGCGGGTAAAACACTGACTAAATCGAAAAACCCGGCTTACAATGGACCGGATTCCGAAACGTTTGACTTAAGTCAATTGGGAGAAATGACGTCGGGCAAAACTTATTATTGGAGAGTTGAAGTATGGTGTGCACAAAACACATATAATCATGCCGATTGGCATTTTATTAACGTTACAGGTGGAAATATAAGCGGCAGAAAGATAAAGGATGAAAACGGAGACGGTATATTGGATGAAACAGAACCGGGTCTCCAGGGATGGACAATTAAACTGAATACCGGTCAAACAACTACAACAGATGAAAACGGTAATTATTCAATCTCTGTTCCCGCAGGTACTTATACTGTTAGCGAGGAACAACAGTCTGGGTGGGTTCAAACTTATCCGGACTCTGGATCTCATACTGTGGAAGTGATACTAGGTCAAGATGTTGATGAGATCAATTTCGGAAATGCTCCGGCAGATTCAATTCAAGGACAAAAGTATTTTGATATAGACGGTAGCGGTACACACGATTCCACAGAACCCGGAATGAATGGTGTGACTATCAAGCTTTATAGAAACGGAGTGTTCTATCGGCAAGAGAATACAAATTATGTTGACTTAAATAGTGACGGGAAGGTAGACGAAGCATCGGAGTTTGGCATATTTAAATTTGGAAATCTACCGCCGGGCAACTATGAGCTGAAGGAAATTGTCCCTAACGGTTTTGAACAAACACAACCGGACAGCTCATATAAATTTTCACTTCCATCGGAAGAAAATGTGCAATTTCTTTTCGGGAATTGGACCGACATGGAGTTTGATTTTGGTGATCTTCCGGATTCCCTATATCTTACTCTATGGCCCTGGGGCGCATATCATGCAGATCAAGGCCCTATGTTGGGAGACGTGCGTGACACCGAATTAGACGGTCAGCCCGACTTTTTTGCATTGGGGGATGATACAACCGGCAATGATGAAGATGGTGTGAAAGTTAAAGAATTTATGCCTGGCGCTTCCGGTGAGGTAGAGATTAAAATTACGGGAGCACCGGCTGATTTTCCCTGTCAGTTAGCCGCATGGGTTGATTTTAATGGAGACAGTAAGTTTGACCTTACAGAACTGGTTTTATACAATCAGGTAAATGTTGCCGGTACTTATACTTTTATTTTTGGTGTGCCTGCTAATATGGAGGGGATTGGCTACTCAAGATTCCGGTTAAGTACCGCCGCGTTATCAGTTTTATTCCCGTTTGGTCCGGCACCAGATGGTGAGGTCGAGGACTATGTAATTTATGGATTCGACTTCGGGGATGCACCTGAAATATTAGATACCGAACATCCCGAATTTCCTTATGGTTATCCCACAAAGCTTGTTCATAACGGTGCAAGGCATATTGCAACTCCAACGACTAAACTTGGCAGTGTACTTACTGATGTAGACAACGATGGACAACCGGGTGTCTTCGCCTGCGGTGATAATGATAATAATAGACCGGATGAAGATGGGATTCTATTTGGCGGCGGCTTTGCGCAGGTAAATGATTCTCCTGATCCTGCAAATCCGACTAATACTTTTTCATTTTACAGAATGCAAAGAGGCGGCGATGTGACCTTAACACCGTTGGCAACTGTTGTGGGATTATTTAATGCATGGTTTGATTTCAACCGTGACGGCGATTGGGATGATTCCGGCGAACATGTATTCGTAGATGAACATGTCTTGCCGGGTCCGGCTTATACTAATCTTACTTTTACGGTTCCGGCGGATGCCTCGTCGGGCTTTACTTATGCACGATTTAGATTTTCAACTCAGCCGAATCTTAAAAATACCGGTCCGGCAAAAGATGGAGAGGTTGAAGATT
>CAZRIQ010000198.1:0-1331 GCA_964600175.1 uncultured Melioribacter sp.
ACAACGGCGGTTACTATGATTATTCCGATCCTGATGCAGTAAATATAAAGGTTTCTGTTTGGGGAGCTGTCCGGTATGCGGGAAGATATTTAGTTCCGTCATATATTTCTGTTGCCGATTTAATCTCTTACGCAGGCGGACCGATTGAAAGCTCGGAATTGGATGACATTAGATTATACCGGGTTGATCCCGAAACTTCTAAACAAACATTATTAAAATTTTCTTATGATGATGTTGTATGGCAATCAAGATTGGAATCTTCAACCAAGTATATGCCTAAATTGGAGGCGGGCGATATATTGGTAATCCCGATTGAACCTAAATATTATTTCAGGCAGGATTTTTCTTTTTGGTTGTCTGTCATAAGTTCTTTGTCTACTATTACAATATTAATTTTGAATTTCCTTAAAAAATAAACGGTGAGTTTTGAATAACAATAGCAACAACGGCAATAATATTAATTTCAGGATGGACCAGGATACCCATACCCTGAAAGACTATATTAATTTGGTAAAACTGAATCTTGTGCCTATTATTATTATTACTATTACGGGTTTGGTTGTTGCTGTTATTTATGCTTTGAATGCTCCTAATATTTACCAATCCACAACTTCTTTGAAAATTTCCAAACCGTCGGGAAATATTTTGGATTCGCCTTTGGTGCCGGAATTTCAAGATTATGGCAGTGATAGGTTTATAGCTAATGAAATTGAAATATTGAAAAGCTATAAATTAAGAGAAAGAGTTGCCCATACCCTGGTTGATAGTTTTTATACCGATAAGGATTACTCGAATTTTTCCATGATCTTCGAAGATGTTTCAAAATTTAGCGATAATAAACAACCGAGACTTAAACAAATTGAAAGTATAATTGCCAGTTTGGCATCGGTAGTTTCAATTGAGCAAAAAAGAGGTTTGGATATTGTTGAAATTAATGCTGAGTCTAAATCACCTTATGAAGCCGCACTGATTGCTAATACTTATGCTAATGCTTATAAGCAGTTGAATCTTTCTTACAGCAGGCAGGCATTAATTTCGGTTAAAGATTTTCTTGCAAAACAAAAAGAGGAAAAACTAAACGAACTTCAAAAAGTTGAAGAGACTCTCCGGAATTACCAGGAACAGAAAGGTATAATTCAACTTGACGACCAGGCAAAAGCATTGATAGAACAATCCTCCGACTTTGAAGCAAAACTTAATTCAACGATAAATACTATCGCTTTATTTTATAATAATAGTATTGTAGTCCTTGAATTTAATGACACACATTGGAATATCAATGGAAGTTATTATCTTTACAATAATTCTGGAGTTCTTGACGTGAATGAGAG
>CAZRIQ010000198.1:1341-5229 GCA_964600175.1 uncultured Melioribacter sp.
TAACTCGACTAAAGTTGAACTTACTATTGCCGAGGGTTCGCTTAAGCAGTATAAAGAAGAACTGGCGAAAAAAGATCCCGACGTAAAAGCATATATAGAAAGGTTTGCAACCGAGCCGTACATCCAAAGTTTGCAAAAACAAATTGCGGAAATACAAGCTCAGAAAGATCGTGCGGGTACCAGTATTAATCCGGGTCAAAGAAAAGAATTGATCGCACAGTATGATACGCGTATTAAAGACTTAAAAGATAAATTAAACTCACAACTATCTATCTATCAAGCCGGTATTTTAGCTTCCAGCCCGGAAGAGATTAGAGCTCTGACAAAAAGTGCTTGATGATGAAGTAAATTATCAAACACTATTGGCTTCATATAAAAAGTTGAGTGAAATTGTTAACGATTATGATAGAAAGATGAGCCTGCTTCCGACTTCTAGTATCGATTTGGCACGCTTACAAAGAGAAAAAGAGGCATACGAAAAGTTGTATCTTACGCTTGAGGATAAGTACCAGGAGGCTTTGATCAATGAACAATCCCAGCCGGGGAATGTTCTGATAATCGATAGCGGACTGATACCAACTTCTCCTGCCAAACCGAACCGGATATTGATTGTTATTATTGGCTTTATTCTCGGCGGTGGACTTGGACTCGGTTATGCGTTCACCAAAAATTATTTCGACAACACGGTTAAAACGCCCGAAGATATTCAGAATAGAAATATTAACGTTCTTGCATGGATTCCTCACATTGAGGGAGTTACGTCCGACAACCAGGAATTTGAGTTTATAGTTGCTAAAAAACCAGACTCAACGGTTGCCGAAGCTTTCAGAGCTTTGAGAACAAGAATTAAATTCTCCAAGATTGATAAAGATGTTCTGAAAACAATTCTTATAACTTCATCTACGGCGCAGGAGGGTAAAACTACTGTTTCTATGAACCTGGCTGCAAGCTTTGCTCAGGCAAATTTTAAGACGCTGTTGCTTGATACCGACTTGAGAAAACCGAGGATCCATTCCGTATTCGGTCAAAAAAGATTCCCCGGACTTACAGACTACTTTTTCGGACAAACTCAATTCGAAGGTGTGCTTAGACAATCTCCTGTTAATAATCTGTATTATATTACTTCGGGTACTATTCCTCCCAATCCGTCCGAAATATTGGGTTCGCCGCAGATGGAAGCATTTATGAAAAGACTCAGAAATGAATTTGATTATGTTATTTTAGATTCGCCGCCGCTTATAGCTGTAACTGACTCGGAAATTTTGGCGCGACTGGTCGACGGATCGATTATAGTTACTTCTGCCAACTTTACCGAAATTGAATTGATGGAAAAAGCGGTAGACGTGTTGAAACAAGATCAAAGTTCTTTCATTGGAGTATTGCTCAATAACTTTAGTTATAGAAGCGGTTACAGCTCGTATTACAAATACTATTATTATTATTCTAAGCCGTCGAACGGTACCAAAAAAGGGAAAGTCAAAGTATAACTTCTAAAATGTCTAAAACAGCGGTTGTAACAGGCGGTGCCGGATTCTTAGGATCCCATCTTTGTGATAAATTGATATCGGAAAAATTTAATGTTTTATGCGTTGATAACCTGTTAACGGGGCGATTAAAAAACATCGAACACCTTTTCCTAAATGAAAATTTTACTTTTATTAAACACGATGTAACTGGTTTTATTCACATCCCGGGTAGAGTAGATTATATATTTCATTTTGCTTCGCCTGCAAGTCCGCTTGATTATCTTCAATATCCTATTCAAACGTTGAAAGTGGGTTCTCTCGGAACTCACAAAGCTTTGGGTTTGGCAAAAGAAAAAAATGCAACTTTTTTGCTGGCCTCTACTTCTGAAGTTTACGGTGATCCGCTGATTCATCCGCAGAAAGAAAGTTATTGGGGAAACGTTAATCCCGTCGGTCCGAGGGGAGTTTATGATGAAGCCAAAAGATTCGCCGAAGCAATGACTATGGCTTATCATAGGTATCATGGCGTTGATACAAGAGTGGCGAGAATTTTTAACACTTTTGGTCCGAGGATGAGATTGAATGACGGCAGGGCATTGCCTGCATTTATCTCCCAGGCACTAAAGGATGAAGATGTTACGGTTTTCGGCGACGGTACTCAGACAAGAAGTTTCTGCTACGTCTCGGACTTGATAGAAGGCGTTTATAAATTGAGTATGTCTAAAGAAATAGAACCGGTTAATATCGGTAATCCAGATGAAATTTCGATTGAAGATTTTGCGAAAGAAGTTATTGGACTAATCGGATCGAAAAGTAAAGTTGTATACAAAGAATTACCTGAAGATGACCCCAAAGTACGACAGCCCGATGTCGCAAGGGCAAAGGAAATCTTAGGCTGGGCTCCAAAGGTTAAGAGGAAAGAAGGATTAAAAACTACCATCGACTACTTTAAAGAATCTTTACAACTAGCCGGTTAACAGTTTTGACTAAAGAATTGGAAAGGTTGGAAAGATTATCTACAATTCTAAAATATGAATTACCGATAGGCGCAGTTATTTTTTTAATGTACGTCGGAAATTTCCTAATTATTTTGATAACCGCCGCAGTCATTTTAATTATTCCGTTCATAACAAAAATATTTTTGGATGAGAAAAAATACGGTTGGTTGATTTCTTATTATTTGTTTATTGTATTCCCGTTTCTTTTGAGGTATATACATATTATTGATCCAAAGATTATGATTTATTTAAATTTTCTTCCGTTGTTAACTTTCATCATTTACTTTTTCATTCTTAAAATGGTTGTTAGCGACTGGATAGTCGAAAAGAGGGCGCAGGTTAAAAGGTATTATCCGGGATTATAAAAAATTTTCGCAAAGGTTGGTAATTACAATTGCCGGTATAACTATAACATTATAATGAATTTTTTATATCAGAAGAAATAGAAATTGCCGTCCCATTCATGGGACGGATAAGAAAAACAGAGAAATATTTTCCGGCTTCAGCCACATAAGACAATATGACTAAAGTCAATTACTGAGTTTGTAATAATATCCGTTGACTGAAGTCAACGGCAATTCAAACAAGGGAGAGATGCTGAAATTTTTTATAATGAGAACACTTTTATGTCTGTATCGGTAAAAATAAAAAAGATTCCATCTTTTGAAAAGATGGAATCTTTGATCTTTACTCTATACTCACTACTATCAATACATGTCACCCATTCCGCCGCCCGGCATTGGAGGCATTGGTTTTTCATCTTCTTTCTTTTCATAAACCACTGCTTCGGTAGTGATTAACAGTGAAGCAACCGAAGAAGCGTTTTCAAGCGCTGTTCTTGTTACTTTGGTAGGATCGATGACACCGGATTTCAATAGGTTTTCGTATTCTTCGGTAGCTGCGTTGAAACCGAAATCATCTTTTCCTTCGAGTACTTTGTTGAGAACGACTGCGCCTTCCAAACCGGCATTGGCTGCTATTTGTTTAAGCGGTTCTTCAAGAGATTTCTGAACTATCTTTATGCCTGTGTTCTGGTCCACATTTTCACCTTTAACCTTTCCCAGTACAGTAATTGCACGTACTAACGAAACACCGCCGCCGGCAATAATACCTTCTTCAACTGCCGCACGGGTTGCATGAAGTGCATCCTCTACGCGTGCTTTCTTTTCTTTCATTTCAATTTCGGTAGCAGCACCGATCTTTAAAACGGCAACGCCGCCCGATAATTTTGCCAGTCTTTCCTGTAATTTTTCTTTATCGTAATCGGATGTTGTCTTGTCGATCTGGGATTTGATCTCGTTGATTCTTTTCTTTATGTCGTCACTTTTTCCGGCACCTTCGACAATAGTAGTATTGTCTTTATCTATCGATACTCTTGTAGCATGTCCTAAATAATCGATCGTTGTATTTTCTAATTTGAAGCC
>CAZRIQ010000199.1:0-1213 GCA_964600175.1 uncultured Melioribacter sp.
AATTGGGGCAACTTCCAACATACAGTTATAGAAGTCTTAAGGGATCAACACATTACGGGGACTTAGATTTGCCGGAAATAAATAAACAGGCGGTACAAATGGATGCTTTTTCAAAATGCATCATGGATGATACTGCGTCTGATGCAAGTGGTGAAGAGGGGCTTAAGGATCTTAAAGTTATTGAAGCAATTTATAAGGCTGCTGAAAGCAGAATTAAAGTGAGGGTATAGAGATTTTGAGTTGATATTACTTATATCCGACAAGAACAGAAATCAAATTTACAAATGAGAAAACTTATTTTTAGTTGATAGAACCTACTGATTACAACTAAGGTCTCGGTTTCGTTTTTTTATAAAATTTAGCAACTGTAACTTCTTACATTTTCAAATCTGCAGTTGGTAAAAATTTTGGCGGCTTACGAACCTTTGTTGCTTGCTCGAATCCGTAAGCAATTTTTATAAGAACCGGTTCGCTCCATGCTCTCCCGTAAAATGAAATTCCAATCGGGAGTCCGAATACAAATCCTGCCGGGACTGTAATATGCGGGTATCCTGCAACGGCTGCCAATTGAGAGCTTCCGCCTAAAAAGTGATCGCCGTCTACCAGGTCTGTCATCCATGCCGGACTGTCTGTTGGCGAAACCAATGCATCGAGTTTGTGCTTGTTAATAACAGAGTCTATTCCCTCTTTACGTGAAAGCTGATGATTTTTCTTCAGTGCATCGAGATATTTTTTGTCTTTGAGCGTTCCTGTCTTTTCAGCTTCAAGAAATAGCTCTTGTTTGAAATACGGCATTTCTTCTTTAGCATGTTTTTCATTAAACTCTATAAGGTCCTTAAGTGAACGAGCCGCTGTTTTTATACCACGATGTTTGAGGTATTTTTTCATGTCTGCTTTCAATTCGTACATCAAGACGGTCATTTCATTGTCATTTAATTTGTCGATTCCGTCTATTTCTACGGGATCGATTAGAACAGCCCCGTTCTTTTTCATAACTTCAAGCGAATTATTAATAACCGTATCTACTTCAGGAAGGAAACCAAAATATTTTCGCACCACGCCGATTCTTGCACCATTGAGCCCGTTGACGTCTAAAAACTTTGTGTAATCAGTATATGATTTACCCTTGCTGTTTTTTGTTTTTGAGTCTTCCGGATCAATGCCGGTAATTGCCCCGAGAACAATTGCAGCATCGCGAACTGTGCGAGCCATT
>CAZRIQ010000199.1:1223-5217 GCA_964600175.1 uncultured Melioribacter sp.
GACCTGCCGTATCCTGTGAATGCGAAATAGGAATTATACCTGCGCGGCTTACGAGTCCCACTGTTGGTTTGATTCCAACAATTCCGTTGAGTGAAGATGGACTTACAACCGAACCGTCTGTTTCTGTTCCGATTGCAACGGTACATAAGTTTGCTGCCGCCGCTGCCCCGGAACCCGAACTCGAACCGGAGGTGTTTCTGTCAAGCGCGTAAGGATTTTTAGTTAAACCCCCTCTGCCGCTCCATCCGCTGGTTGAATGAGTTGAACGAATGTTAGCCCACTCACTTAAATTTGTTTTGCCTAGGATTAATGCGCCGGCAGCTCTAAGCTGCTTCACAAGAAAAGAACCTTTTTCCGGTTTCGATCCCAGTAATGCAAGCGAACCGGCGGTAGTCTCCATTTTATCTGCGGTATCAATGTTGTCTTTTATGACTATCGGTATACCGTGCATTTTACTGCGCGGTCCCTTCTCTTTAAATTCTTTATCGAGTTCGTCTGCAATTGTAAGTGCTTCGGGGTTCAATTCGATTATACTATTTATTGCAGGACCGTTTTTGTCGATTTCCTTTATGCGGGAGATGTAATGTTCTGCAATTGACCTCGATGTGTATTTGCCGGATTTCATTCCTTCTGTTAATTCTTCGATTGTTATCTCATCTAATTCCGATGGTTTTATGTTGGGTATATTTGTAAGTAGTGTTGACTTTTTTTCTGCAAACGAAAGCGCGGGAAGCGACACAGCAGCAATTCCTCCCATTATGCCTGTCTTTAAAAATTTTCTACGACTCGCATCCATGTCTTTCTTTTTATTACCGTTCATAGCTCAGTCTCCTTTTTATGAAAGAAAATTATGTCGGTTTGTTTTACCGGAAAAAATATACCAAAAATTTTTTCAAAATAACTTGTATTCTAATACTGAGAAATTTTGTGTTGTTGCTATGATGGGAATGGTCTTCTAATTTGATTGATGAGTAATAAAACAGAAGGGGATTGATATGAAATAATCTCCCGCCCGGGAATTTTACATCACTACAAAATATGCAAGCAAACCCACAAGTATCAATATTATTCCGCTTACAAGTTTGTCGTGATGTTCAAGGAAACGCCAATTAAGTTTCTTCACACCTTTGGATGCAATATCTACCAGCAATACCATTCCAATAACTGTTACGAAAAAATAAACGACCGAAACAATTCCGATACCGAGCCAGCCAAGGTGGCTTGCGGTAAAATAGTAAACCTCGATCTCAAGACATGGAGAAAAGAACATGGCAATACTGAGTGTTAAGATTATGGAACGTTTACTTTTATTCTTCCGGACTATTCCTTCAACATCGATGTGATGATGTTCATGATGTTGGTTTTTAATTTTACCGTGCTTGTATTCCAAATAAAAATAGATTAGTCCCAATATAATTAAAACAACCGGCGCAGCGTGTTTAGTAATGAATTGATATGACTCTGAGAGCTGGTAGCCGATTAGACCAACGATGATTCCGATTATGATTGTGCTTATAGTATGGGATATTCCCGTAATTGCAGTTACGGTTAAAGTCTCTTTCCGGTTCCAGTTTTCTGCTTTGCTTATCGCAATCATCGGTAGCCAGTGACTGGGAAGCGACGCATGAACAATGCTTAAGAGAACACTGCCGATAAATATTTGTAAATATGCCTGCATAAGACCATAATGATTAAACGTCTCAATTATACGGAATTTGATGAACTAAAGTGAATTTAGGTTCTATTTCCTTACTCGTTAAATTTGATATAATGATCATAAGTGTTAGGTCAATCTATTTCATTTCTAAGGGGGTTTTAATTACAATGCGAACATTTGCTTTCGGATCTTGTTGTTTTATAATTTGTTTTTTTATATCATGTCGAAAAAGAATGAGGCATTATGAAAATCTTATTTATAGGAGGTACCGGGGTTATTAGTTCGGCATGTTCTGAGCTATGCATTGAAAGAGGGCACCAGCTTTTCTTGCTGAACCGGGGCAAATCCTTCCGCGCAATTCCCAAAGGAGCGGCACATATTGAAGCGGATATTAACGATAAAGATATGCTAGCACCTCTTCTTAGGAAAGAGATATTCGATGTTGTTGTCGATTGGGTAGCTTACGAACCCGGGCAGGTAAAAAGAGATTTCGAACTGTTCCGTGATAAAACCGGACAATATATTTTTATCAGTTCTGCATCTGCTTATAAAAAGCCGTTAAAAGTTCCCGTTGATGAGACACACCCGCTGGAGAATTCATATTGGGATTATTCACGCAATAAAATTTTGTGTGAACAGCTCTTAAACGAACTTCACGATGAACACAGTTTCCCGGTAACAATTGTCCGTCCTTCGCACACGTATGATAAAACGAAGATTGCGCTTTTCGGCGAGTACACGGCGCTCGATAGAATTTTAAATAGGAAAAAAACCATTATTCACGGAGACGGCACATCGTTCTGGACCTTTACACACCATAAAGATTTTGCGAAAGGTTTTATCGGTTTGTTTGACAATCCCGAGGCAATCGGTGAAGCTTTTCATATAACTAGTGATGAATTCCATACGTGGGATGAAATCTGCCGTATTTATGGAGAAGCGCTCGGTGTTGAACCGAATATCGTTCACATCCCTTCCGATCTTATTGCGAAGCATGATAAATCTTGGGGAGAAAACCTGATAGGCGATAAAGCTTTTTCTGCAATCTTCGATAACAGCAAAATTAAAAAGTTAAACCCGGATTTTCGAGCTGAAATTTCTTTGGCTCAAGGCGTAAAGGAAACAGTTGAGTGGTTTAAAGCAGATAAAACACGGCAGATGGTTGATGAATCTGTGAATCGTATGATGGACGAGCTGGTACTGAGTTACGAATCTATTTATCTGTAGGAGCTTATTTATTTTTTGCGATGAGTCGAAGTCTTCCCGCATTTGCTATTTTTGTAATTAAAAATTAGATCGATGAAAAACCTTCTTCTCCTTGCGGCTATTGCAGCCGGCATTTTGTTTCCGTTCGGACACGAATTCACATTTCTCATTCGCTACTTTTTGATGGTAATGCTCTTTTTCGCCTTTCTTGAGATTAAAATTGAAAAGGGAACGATTAGGAGAAGCCACTTTATTATTACGGCGGTTGTGATTATTACCGCACTTTCTATCTATTATATAATTTCTCACATTAACAAGGTTCTTGCAGAAACAGCTTTTGTAACTGCAATTGCACCTACGGCAATCGCAGGTCCCGTAATAATAGATTTGATCAACAAAAAAGTAGAGTATATTACATTTTCTGTTATCCTGACGAACATTACTATTGCATTGCTGATACCGTTTATTCTTCCGGTGATTCTCCATAGTCATGCAGACATTTCGGTAGTTGATGTACTACTGCCGATGGGAACGTTGCTTGCTATTCCATTTGTACTTGTTCAAACGATCAAGAGGTTTGCAAGTAAAATATATACTGAAGCAGTGAAACATAAAAGCTTTTCATATTACTTCCTGGTAATGAATATTTATGTCGGTACATCAAAGGCGGTTGATTTTATTTCGAACGGGATGACTGCTGCTCTTGATTTGTTGATTTACATTGCGTTGATAACACTTGCGATATGTGCGTTTTACTTTTCGCTCGGCTGGTTTATAGGGGGAAAAGAGTTTCGGCGCGAGGGAAGTCAATCGCTCGGGCAGAAAAACAATTCGTTTACGATTTATATTGCCCTTGCTTTCATGCACCCGGTAAATGTGCTTGGTCCCATTTTTTATGTGCTAATTCAAAATTCTTATGTAACTTATGAATTGTACCGGGAAAGACATCCGAAGGCAAAATAATTTGAGTCGAATGCGTTTCGGTTTATCACACAAAATATTAGCTTTACTTTGTTGAACAGCACTATGAGGTAAGTTTTTGGAACTTCTCTATGTGATTTTACTTTTTGTGATTGGTGCGATAGCCGGTTTTATCAATGTTAACGCAGGCGGCGGGTCTTCTATAACTTT
>CAZRIQ010000200.1:0-5209 GCA_964600175.1 uncultured Melioribacter sp.
CCATTGAAATAACAAACGCGACAAGTGAAACCAATAAACCGAACCACCGGATTAATTTTGAATTTTTCTCTTTAAAAAAGAGGACGAGTATACTCCCGGCAATCGGAGTTAAGAGTAAATATGTCAGCAAATGATTTTGTCCCATACGATTATATGCTCAGAATTATCCATAATAAAACTACGGCAATCCCGATCATCATTATGACCGCATAAAATTGTGCAACCCCGGTCTGCATTTTTCTAATTGTACCGGAAATTTTATCTATTAATTTCGCCGCACCGTTCACAACACCGTCAATTATAAAAGCATCGGTAAACTTCCAGAGTATTCTCTCAGAACCTTTTTGAATCGGCTGAACTACCGTAGCTTCGTAAAATTCATCTACATAATATTTATTGAACAAGAGGTTGTACAAACCTTTGAATTTCTTCGCCGCCCTCTCGGCAATGTTAGGCTTCTTAGTATAGATATCGTAAGCGAAATAAATCCCGGCTATTGCAACTATGACCGAAATTGTCATCAATATAATTTCTTCGAAGTGAGTATGCATCCCAAAATATACAAGCTTTTCCTCCGCGGGTTTGAAAACCGGAGCGAGCCACGATTCAAAACTGTTTCCGCCTTCACCGGAGAACAACGACGGTATTCCAATATATCCACCAATTACAGATAGAACAGCAAGTACAATCAACGGAATTGTCATAACTTTCGGCGATTCATGCGGATGACGGTCATGTGAAAATCTTTCTTTGCCAAAAAAAGTGAGCGAGACTAAACGAAACATATAAAAAGCAGTCAGCAGTGCTGTGAACGCACCGATAAACCAATAAAGAAAACTACCCTGGCTAAATGAATACCATAGAATTTCATCTTTACTGAAAAACCCGGAAAATCCCGGGAAACCGGAAATTGCCAGCGCTGCCACCAAAAATGTTAAATAAGTAACCGGCATATGTTTTTTCAATCCGCCAAAATGCTGAATGTTCTGCTCTTCATGCATAGAATGAATTACAGAACCGGCTCCGAGAAACAAAAGAGCTTTGAAAAATGCGTGAGTCATTACGTGAAAGATCGATGCGGAAAAAGCACCTACACCTGCAGCAAGAAACATATATCCAAGCTGACTTACAGTTGAATATGCAAGAACTTTTTTAATATCGTTTTGAACCAGACCGATTGTCGCAGCGAAAAGTGCGGTAAACACTCCGATTACGGCAACGACAGTCATAACAGCCGGTGCAGAAGCAAAAATAATTGCAGCTCTCGAAACCATATAAACACCGGCAGTAACCATTGTTGCAGCATGTATCAATGCCGAAACAGGAGTGGGACCAGCCATCGCATCCGGCAACCAAACATAAAGTGGAATTTGTGCCGATTTACCCGTAGCACCGATAAACAAAAATATTGCGATAAGAGTAAAAGTTGATTGAGAAACCGTCGAAAACTGTGCTTGAGAAAATACATCGTGGAAATTCAAACTGCCGAATGTTAGGTAAATGAGAAACATACCAAGCAAGAAACCGAAGTCCCCGATTCTATTAACAATAAATGCTTTCTTTGCCGCTTGGGGAACTGTTCCCTTTTCAAATTTTTTGTCGTACCAAAATCCGATTAACAAATAAGAACAAAGTCCTACGCCTTCCCATCCGAGAAACAGAACGAGGAAATTATCGCCGAGTACCAGGTTCATCATCGTAAAGATGAACAAGTTCATGTATGCAAAAAATCTCCAGTAACCTTTATCACCGTGCATGTAACCGATGGAATAAACGTGGATTATAAATCCGACACCTGTTACAATCAACGACATAACAAGCGAAAGCTGGTCAACAAGGTATCCAAATTTTATACTCAGTCCGGCTACATTCAACCATGTAAAAAGTTCAACAGTGTGACTTCTTTGATCAACCGGTAAACCAAGTGTCTGGAAAAAAGCAAAGAGCGAAACGAGAAATGCCAGTCCGACCGTTCCGCTTCCTATAATACCAATTACTTTTTCATTTTTAATTTTAGAACCGAACAGACCGTTGATTAAAAATCCGGCTAAAGGAAGAATTATGGTTAAATGGATATAATCTATCATCTAAGTTCTTACCACTTAAAAATATTTATTTTGTCGATATCTACAGTCAATTTATTTCTGAAGATTGCAATTATTATTGCCAAACCAACTGCTGCCTCGGCTGCTGCTACGGTCATTACGAAGAAGACAAAAACTTGCCCGGCTACATTCCCCAAATAAGAAGAAAAAGTAACCAATGTTAAGTTTGCCGAGTTAAGCATTAGTTCGATGCACATAAAAACAACAATTGCATTTCTTCTGATCAACACACCGACGACCCCTACCGAAAACATGAAGCCGCTGAGTATTAAGTAATATTCTATTGGTATTGATGTCATTTCGCTACTCGAATTTTTTCTTAGCTAAAATCATTGCTCCGATTGTAGCGGCAAGCAATAAAAATCCCGCTATCTCGAACGGGATAATGTAATGTGTATATAATTCTCTCCCGATGTTTTGAATTGTACCGATCTGCGAACTAATATTTACGTTACCTTTAATAGTACCGGATGGTTTTGTTAGAAATATCAGATAGCCAATTTGAACAAAAACAAAAGCGCTAACCAGTATTGCAAAGAATTTTATGAATTTTTTATCCGACAAAATTTTTGGTTCACTCGTAGTATTAAGAAGCATCAGTACAAAAAGAAAAAGAACCATAATTGCTCCGGCGTAAACTATTACCTGTACGACTGCTATAAACTGCGCACTCAATAGCAAATACAAACCGGATAATGCAAAAAAGTTGAGGATTAAAAATACGGCACATATAACAGGCTGCGAACGGGTAATCATCATAACTGCGGAAACAGCTGCAACCAAGGCGAGAACTATAAAAAGTATCAATACTATATTCATAATTACGGGGTGTTCCTGTATATCATTCTTGGGAAAGGAATTGCTTCTCTCAAATGTTCCAAACCGCAAATCCAGCTTACTGTTCTTTCAAGACCAAGCCCAAAACCGGAGTGCGGTACGGAACCGTATCTTCTTAAATCCAAATACCATTCAAAAAATTCTTGAGGCAGGTCGTGTTCTTTTATTCTCGAAATCAAAGCATCGAGATCATCTTCCCTTTGGCTTCCGCCGATAATTTCCCCATAACCTTCCGGCGCCAAAACATCAACTGCAAGTGCAACTTTAGGATTGTTCGGGTCGCGTTTCATATAAAATGCTTTTACTTCTGCCGGGTACCTATGAACCATTATCGGCTTTTCATGTCCTTCTGCAATTAATGTTTCATCGGTACCGCCGAAATCATTGCCCCATTGAAAATCGATACCTTTGTTTTTCAAAATCTCAACAGCTTCGTCGTAACTTATTCTAGGGAAAGGTCGTTTTATTTTTTCCAGTTTAGTTGTATCTCTTTCTAGTTCCTTCAATTCTTCGGCTTTGTCTTTCAAAACACATTGAACTATATATTCCAGAAATTCTTCGGCAAGATCCATGTTGTCATCCAAATCATAAAAAGCCATTTCCGGTTCGATCATCCAAAATTCCGTTAGATGTCTGCGTGTCTTCGATTTTTCCGCTCTGAACGTCGGTCCGAACGTATAAATTTTTCCGAGTGCCATCGCACCGGCTTCACCATAAAGCTGCCCCGATTGTGTCAGATATGCTTTACCGAGGTCAAAATATTCCATTTCAAACAACGTAGAAGTTCCTTCGCATGCGTTGGGCGTTATTATCGGCGGGTCGAAAAGTGTAAATCCTCTTTCGTCAAAAAAGTCTCTGATTGCTTTAACAACCCTATGACGAATTTTCAAGATCGCTTCCTGCCTTTTCGATCTTATCCATAAATGTCGATTGTCAATTAAAAACTCAACGCCGTGTTCTTTAGGAGTGATCGGATATTCGAGGGCGATGGCAACAGTTTTCAGATCAGTCACATCTAATTCATAACCGCCGATAGAGCGCGGTTCTGCTTTCACTTTCCCTTTTACTTCGAAGGAAGATTCCTGTGTTAACTTATCTGCGGCTTCAAAAATTTCTTCGCTAACGTTCCCTTTAAAAACAACACATTGAGCATAGCCCGATCCGTCGCGTAATATCAAAAACTTGATTTTTCCGCTCGATCTTTTGTTATAAAGCCAGCCTTTTAGTGTTACTTCTTCACCGACGTGATTTTTTAGGTCCCTGATATAGACTGTAGGTCTCATTATCTGCAATTAGTTTTAAAGACGACATTAAATATAAGGAAGGGTGTGTTAATAATGCAAAAATGGAATTAAGATTGGCATATTGTTATATGGTTCTACTGTTATATTGTTATAAAGTTATTTTGTGTCTTATAATTTAACGGTAATTTTTTTATTGAATACTTCTTCGAATAGACCCTTTCGGCGATCCAGGTTCCATAATTCAATATCCGGAACTAAACCGTCACGGCATTTCAATAACAACTCTACTTTATCATTATACACTTTGGCATGAATCTCCTTAATTATTCTTGAATGCGTCCTATCAAATGAGTCAGCAATTCTCAATATAGAAGACAATTTTTTAATGATTATCCGCGATCTCTCCGGCAGCAATGAAAATTCTTTGTGACTTTCTTTTGGATGACTTTTCCTATGGTACCGGGCGATATTGGCAATCATACTAATCTCGTTTTCATTGAACCCGAGCATCTCGCTGTTCTTAATAATATAATATGAATGGCGGTGATGATTATTATGAGAAATATGATAGCCGATATCGTGAAGCAGAGATGCCGCCTCCAGATACTCTCTTGCTTGGACATCGAGTTTATGCAGGTCTTTCAAATCGTCAAAAAGTTTCAAAGCTATCGACGTGATATGCTTGCTATGTTCCTTATCGTATCTACAAATATCCATAAGGTGTTTTACGCTTTCTCTCCTAATGTCGTGTAAGTTCGCATAACCTTCTTTCTGGTTTTGAATTGTATCAACGACGATCCCTTCCCGCAGGGCGTAACCGGAAATAGTCATCTTATCAAGTTCAAACAGCTCAAATATTTTCTCCAGAATTATTATACCGGCAGGAATAATATCCGTACGTTTTTCATCTAAGCCCTTAATCTTCTTGCGTTTTTCAACGGTCTTTCTTTTCAAAATTTCATTCTCTACCTCTAAAAATTCATCGTACGTAAATTCGAAATTGTTTAACAAAGCCGGTAACGA
>CAZRIQ010000201.1:0-5193 GCA_964600175.1 uncultured Melioribacter sp.
ATATTCACTGCCCGACCTCATCAATTGAACCAGGATAGTACTTCCATCCTGCTTTTTATGCTTCCATGGACCGGAATAATTACCGCTTTTACCGCGGCTATCGGATGATTCAAGCAATGTTTGTATATCTTCGGGAGCGTAAAGATCCGTTAAATCCATATTTAGAAATTCATTCTTCTTATAGCCATATAATTTCAATGCAGCATTGTTAACGTCGAGAAATTTCAGATTTTCTACGTCGTATATAAACATCGCTTCGGGTGTTGACTGTAGAAGTATATCATACATTCGTGCCTTTGATTCAAGTTGTTCCTGTTCTTTATAATGCGGTTTGAACAAGATTCTAATACCCAGCAAGTTATCGGAAGCATCATATAGTTTATCCATTGCAATATTAACTCTAAGTTTTTCGGCACCGATCATCGTGTAGTCGAATTCAATACCTTCTTTTTTATTGTCATCGTTTTTATAGCTGGTATATTCTTTTAACAATTCCTTATCCAGAATCGCATCGATTTTATAATTTTTTAACTCCGCTTCTTTTTCTATTCCAAGCAAGTCGTTCACTTTGTAAGTAAATGCCGAAATCCTGTTCAAGTTGTTAACGATTAAAAGAGGCTGTTCGATATTTTTTATTGCCGAACTTGTGAAATCCTCAGTTCTGGATTCTTGATATGAAAGAAGTTTTAACTGTGAGAGACCAATTATCGCTACCGGTTTCTTATCAATATCGAGAATCGGGAATATTACCAATTCGGAGCCTTTCCCGGTTCCGCTTATCAACTGTGAACTCAAGCCTTCAACAACAATTACGTTCGACGTTTCAATGATATAATTGTCTATTGTTTTAAAAAGCTTCAAAAGGTGCTTTGGTAAAAATTCATTTTCAAGACTGCCCTCCATCTGTGTTGTTTTGGTTCCCAAAGCATTGGCATAACTATCATTTGCTAAAATTATTTTACCGTTCGGTTCTTTGATCCAAAAATGATTTTGCAATTGGTTTATGTCTTTTTGAAGTTTGGATTTTTCAATAAAAGAAAACGGGTATGATGCCCTTACTCTATCTACTATCTCCAACAATTTTTTATCAGATACAGATTTTTCCAATTCCGCCGTAGATATCCAGAACTTCTTCGTTTTCTCTTCATCGAGTTTGAACTCAAGTTTGTTCAGTTCTACTACGACGTAAACATTATTTTCGCTTTTCAGAGGAAGAAAAGCAATTTCATACGAACTAGTTTCATATTCATAGGATACTTCTATAATTTCTTTTGTCGAGATATCGTTTTTAACAGCTTCTGCGAATGATTTTTCAAGTATGGACAAATTCCCCGATTCGAATAGGCTGAAGAAATCCCCTTTAATTACGCCTCCGAATATTTTCCTCGCCATATTATTCAAAGCCGTAATGCGTCCTATTTTATCTACAATGAAGGTTGCTTTTGAACCCTCAACCTTAAAATAATTTTCTATTTCAGTTCTATCTGACATAATTAATTTTTAATTGGGCGTTTTCAACTGAACCGTATTGGAATAGTCTGTATAAATTCTATCTCCAAGAATTTGCCTAATCCGGTAATAATAAGTAGTACTTCGACTTATAGTAGTATCGGCAAATTTTGCGACATCGGATTCCGTTGAACCTATCTCTGTAAAATCACCACCTGTACCGGTTCTTCTTTCTATGACAGTCCCTTTTTCCAGATACGTATTATCCGTCCATTTCAATTTTACACTATCCGGTGAAGTGGTAAATACTGCTGTTAAATTTGTCGGCTGCTGTACATCGGTATAATATGTTGAAATAGTCGTTTCATTCGAATAACCGCTCACAGTTGTACTTGTATAATATGCAACTCGATATTTATAACCTGACGAAGCCATTACTGTATTATCAGTATATTCGGTAGAATTTCTCGGTGCAATTGCAATTCTTTCGTAGTTGCCGGTCGAAGAGTTGGTTCTTTCGATAATAAATCCAAGTTCGTTTAAAGCGAAGTCATTCCAATACAGAATTACTTTTGAAGCACCGATTGCCTCTGCCGTTAAATTCCATGGACCACCCGATGCACTGCTGGTACTAACTTCGTTACTAAAATCGGATGGACCAGCATTATTGACAGCACGAACTTTGTAAAAATAATCGATGAATATTGACAGACCGCTATCATCCGTACTTATTGTATTTGCCGGTAATAACTGGACTCTCCTATATGTTCCGTTTGCACCGTCTTTACGCCATAATTCATAATTCAATTCGTTACTCGAACTATCATCCCAGAGAAGATTGACGGTATAATCATTCAACCTGGTTAGTATTAGACTGCCAGGAGCATTTGGAACACTTTCTTCAACATACAGGTTGTCTTGAACATCGCTTTTCGCGTATCTACCGGCGGTGTTATAAACAACTACGTAATAACTAATTTTTGAGAAGAGCAAAGTTGAATCGACTGTTAAATACAAAGCTGGATTTGTCCCGTCTGAATTTTCCGCAACAACGTCTGAAGAAGTACCATTAATAAATATTTCAAAATGGGATAAACCTTCTCCTCCGGCAGCATCTGCTGCTTGGTAATTTATTACGTTTTGCCCTACATGAACGGTATCCCCGGACGCGGGCGAATATACCTGTATAGTAGGACTGGACGTTTGCGAATTGTTTACATTTTCGACACAACTCCACATGAAAATCACCAAAACAACAGTTAAAAAGTAAAGTTTATTGAGCAAATTCCTCATCCAGGTATACCAAATTTTTCTTCTTATAAGTGTACAATATAATCATTTTTTATTTGTAATAAATCCAGCACTCGCTTCATATTACAAAATTATAAAACATAAATACCTGGCAATTGAATAGAAAATATTCGGCTGGATTACACTTTTATGATAACTAATATTTTAGCTTGAAACATTTTCAAAATCTACAAGCAAAGTCCTTGACTCATGGGGCTCCATCTTATCAACATAAAAATAAATCGTCTGTTGATCGCTGGACAATTCGTACCTAGGAATCTTCGTATTAATAAGTTCGGTTGATACTTGTATATTCTTGACTTTTTTGTTTAAGAAGACCTGTATCACTAAATTTTCAGATGGTGCATCTCCGTGGTTGGTAATTTCAACAGCAATTCTTCTATTACTTCTTGTTTCATACCTTGTTACAACAACGTTTCTTCTTTCACACCAGTCTTTTAATTCGTCAAGCGAAGTAACCCACATATTCTTGCTTCTAATATACCTTAGAACGTCCCTAATTACATCCGAATATTGAGGCTGCAATTGATATTTTGTATGAACTTTTAGAACATATAAACCACCTTCAAACAGCAATCGGTCTACATCTTCCTCATAAGTATATTTTTGAAATTCCGGTTGAGTTAAACCATACTTTCCTACAATCTCATAATCGTCCCTTGCCGTCTTGGTAATGATGAGCAGCTTTTTATTTCCCATTATTCTCAATTCGGGTTCCGATCTATCGGTTAGCGAATCTGTAATTAAATAATCGACATCATTTTGCGCCATGATTTGAAGCGTGTTGTTATCGTAGTAACCGTACAGAGGCATAATCGCTTTAACATCTGAACCGGTAATTTTCCTAAGTGTATCGACGGCAAACTTTAAATTAGTTTCCTGTAAATCTTTTGAGAATAATTGATTGAGCGTATCGTCCGGTGATTCCACATATCCGATATCGGTAATTGCCCCTATTTTTCCATACCTGGAAATTGACTTTATCAACCCCTGGTTCTTAATTGCAACTTGCGGATCTACAAAGAATGTTGCGGGAAATTGTCGAGCACTTACTGCACCGGTGATGTTATTAACGTTATAAATATTTTCATCCAAAGTTGGGATTATAATTGCTGCAGCATTGTAAGGTTCCGGCCAAAGTTTAATATAGCCCGTCGGGTTGTAAGTAAGCCAGTTAAGGGAATTATTAAACAATCTTTCAAAAAATACATAATCTTTTTGAATACCGAGTATCGAAGTGATTTGAAATCCATACCAAACAAACCTTCCCTTCCCGTACGTTCCGTATGCAATTCCCGCACTCTTACTAATTCCTTCCCTTACCAATCCTGCTTCACGCCTGAAATCGTACCAAAAACTGACTTGAGTTGTTCTCGGTTCCAACACTTCGGCGTAAATCGGTCTATCCCACGTAGCAATTTTAAGAGCATACCCGGCAGGAATTCCGGCAGTAATAGGTAAATTTCCCCTTATTGTATGAATCTTATATGTTTCTTCAGGTTTGATTTCGGTATTAAATTTCATTCCGAACAATTCTGTAAAAAAGTCCCAGCCTCTCCATTTGCCGTCATCTGAGTAAGTAGCTGGTCCGCCCGCAACAAAAAGACTGCCGCCGTTTTCAATATATTTTTTCAGCTGGATAATTTCTTTATCACTAAGGGATTTGGAACCAGGTAGAACAATTACTTTATAACCCATATGTTCGCCGAGTTCAATTGTTTGGTCGCTTATCACGTCATAATTGAACTTGGCATTTTTAACATATTTTTTCCACACATCAACATTATCGCGTAACCAAGTACTTCCGGAGGGAAGCATGTTTTCTGTATACTTCGAATAAAGTATTGCTAACTTTTGTTCTTTGTTTTTAGATAAAAAGGTTAGGTTTTTCTTTGAGGGGATTATTTCTTTAATATCATAATTGCCGTAAATATTTTTTATAATAAGCAAAAAAACAAGGAAAGCGGCAATTAATAGTACTAATCCGCTTAAGAAAATTATAGGGTAATTAACTCTTAGGCCGGTTTTATGATTTACCGCCATCTTAAATTATCTTCGCTAGATTTTTTACCTTTTACCGGCTCTTCATAGCCTTCATTCGTATAGCGCATATACTTCTTCCGACGGGGCGTATATCTTTCTCCCTCTGTTGTCGGTGGCTGCTGAGGAGGTCTCTGATAACCCGAATCCTGTGAATAACTCCCTTCGGAAGTTACATATGTAGGACGTAATTCCGGTCCTCTGCTCGGTTCCTGTGTACGTCCGAATGTAGACATCGGTTGTCTTTCTTCGGTAAAAGTCCTTCTTCCGGGTTCAACAACCTTTTGTTCTACAACCATAGGTGCAGGTGTCACTAATTCGGCAGGAACTGCCGCAGGTTGAGGAGCTTCTGCCGTGAGACCCTTGCTTTCTCTAACCTTGTATAGAATATAT
>CAZRIQ010000202.1:0-1666 GCA_964600175.1 uncultured Melioribacter sp.
ATTGAAAACGTTAATGACATAATAAACGACCTCGAACAGGCGCTAAAAAATATTGGGGAGTAATTTTTTGTTCACGCCGGAGATTAAGGTTTACCTAATTTGATCCCGACGTTATCATGATATTTCAAGGGGGAATTCTATTATTTTAGGAGGAACGATGGCAAGAAAGGTTTCAGCTTTTTTTCTTTTTGTGATTTTTTCTTTTCCCGCCGTAAAACTTCTCGCACAAAATTATATGCGGATACCGATAGAGTATCAGGAAGCGGTGAAAAACGGAACCCGTTCAATGAACGGGATGCCCGGACCCAACTATTGGCAAAATTTTTCTAATTATAAGATCAGCGCAGAAATAAATCCTGTTACAAGAGAACTCTCCGGGGAAGAAACAATTAGGTATCACAACAATAGTCCGGATACGCTTAAGCAATTGGTTGTTCGTCTTTATCCCGACATTTACAGGAAGGGAAACGTTCGGGATTTTGAGATTCCCGCCGAAGCAATAACTGAGGGTACGAACATTTCATATATATCTTTGGACGGAAAGGAAATACCTGTTCAGGGAGATACAACTTCACCGAGCAGGCAAGGCACAAATCTTATATTCAAATTAGAAAAGCCGATAACCCCCAAATCGCAGGTGGTTCTAAAGTTTAAGTGGAGCTATGAAATTTCTATCATTGATCCAATACGGGGCGGGGCTTATGACAGTACATCATACATGGTTGCTTATTGGTACCCGCAGATGGCTGTTTACGACGACATAACCGGCTGGGATATGCAGAACTATACTGGCAACCAGGAATTCTACAATGATTTTTCAAGTTATAATGTTGAACTTACAGTCCCCCAGGGGTTTTTGATCTGGGCAACCGGGCTTCTTCGGAATCCGGAAAATGTTTATGCGGAAAATATTCTTAAAAAGTTTGAGGAAGCTAAAAGTTCGGAAAAAGTTGTAAACATTGTTACGGAGGAAGACTACAAGAACGGGTTGGTAACTACAGATAATTTAAAAAACAAATGGATATTTAAAGTTGTAAACGTCAGCGACTTTGTCTTTGGAATGAGCGATCATTATCTGTGGGACGGCTCAAGTGTTGTTGTTGATAATTCAACCGGAAGAAAAACTTTTGTCTCTGCAGCGTATAAAAAAGAGTCGAAGGATTTTTACGAAGTCGCCGAAATTGCGAGGAACTCCGTTGATATGCTTTCACATGATTATCCCGGGTACCCGTTTCCGTATCCAAAAGAAACAATCTTTAACGGTGCGGGTGGTATGGAATTCCCGATGATGGTCAATGACGGTTCGTATCAAGCAAGGTGGATAACGGTTCACGTAACTTCACATGAAATTTCGCACACGTACTTTCCTTTTATGATGGGGATAAACGAACGGGCGTATGCTTGGATGGATGAAGGCTGGGCGACAGCGTTGCCGTTTGATATTCAGGAAAAGTTGGCGCCGGGTTACGACCCGCGTTCAAGAAATGCCGGGTCATATTCACAGTACGCCGGCAGAATAGATGACGTTCCGTTAATGGTTCCGTCATATGTTTTAACCGGCACGCCGTATAGAACTGCTTCTTATAGACGTCCCGGCTGTGCGTACGATTTTTTGAGAGACATACTTGGCGACGACATTATGAAGAAAGCTTTGCATGAATATATG
>CAZRIQ010000202.1:1676-5182 GCA_964600175.1 uncultured Melioribacter sp.
CCGGTGGCGCGAGAAACACCCGGCCCCGCTTGATTTCTTTTTTGCTTTTAACGATGTAACAAAAAAGAATTTGGACTGGTATTGGAAAGCGTGGTTTTACAGCTGGTCATATCCCGATCTTGCGATTGGTAATGTTAAAACCGCCAACGGGAAGAACAACATAGAGATCAAAAACATGGGCAACCTTCCGTTGCCCGTTTATTTGAAAGTAACGTATATTGACGGGACAAATGAGATGGTAAAAGAAACAGCGGCGGTTTGGGAAGAAGGGAATTCAACCGTGGTTGTTAAAACAAAAAGCGGTAAGAAGATAAAGAAGATTGAGCTCGGAACCACGCAGGTTCCGGACGTTGATAATTCAAACAATACAAAAGAATTTTAGCGGCTAACTTTTAAGAAAGGACAGAAATGAAAAGACAGCATGCAGTATACTTTTCCATATTGGCACTATTTGTTTTTTGTTCAAGTGCCATTGCCCAGCAGTCATCGAAACTACTTATGGCTCAAAGCATAAAAGACGCGTACAAAAACGGTACGCGGTCAATAGATGGCCGACCCGGACCGAAGTATTGGATTAATTCGAATGATTATATCATTAGGGCGAAACTTGACCCGGCAACCCGTACCGTTACAGGTCATGAATGGATTACATTTCATAACAATAGTCCCGATACGCTTAAAAGTTTTATGATACGCTTGTATCAAAACGTTATGAAAAGAGGAAGCGAGAGAGATTTTTCAGTCGACCCTCGCGATTTGACCGACGGCGTGAAGATAGACACACTGATTATCGACGGCAACCCTATTCAGATAAATGCGAGTCAGCAGGGAAATGCATTTCGTTATAGGATGGTTACGAACTTATTTATAAGAAAGCTCGATAAACCAATTGAACCGGGATCAACCACTAAAGTAGAAGCCCAATGGAGTTTTATTATTCCAAAATATTCCAGGATAAGAATGGGTGCATACAGCGACTCTACGTTTTACGTTGCTTACTGGTATCCTCAAATTGCAGTGTATGATGATATCGACGGCTGGGACAGCCAGGAATATTTGGGAATGACAGAGTTCTATAATGATTTTAATAACTATGACTTTGAAATCACCGTGCCCGGCGATTATGTGGTGTGGGCTACAGGCGAACTTCAGAACGGCTCGGATGTTTTGAATCCCGAAGTTTATGAAAGATATCAGAAAGCAAAGACGTCGGATGATGTGGTTCATATTATTACCGGGGACGACCTGCAGGATAAAACCGTAACAAACAACAAGCCGGAAAACACATGGAAGTTCTTGGCACATCACGTTCCCGACGTTTCCTTCTGTACCAGCAGTCAATATGTTTGGGACGGCGTGAGCGGTGTTGTGGATGATAACACCGGCAGGCGCGTTCTAACCGATGCTGTTTACATAGAAGGAACAAAGTTCTGGAATGAAGTCGCTTCATTTGCAAAACAAGCGGTTCAATATTTTTCGAGAGAGTGGCCGGGTGTTCCGTATCCGTATCCTAAAATAACAGTATGCAGCGGAGAAAAGAAATACGGCGGCGGAATGGAAATCCCGATGATGTGCAACAACGGCGTGTATAGAACGAGGGGTGGCCAGATTGGTGTAACGGTTCATGAAATTGCCCACACGTATTTCCCTTTTTATATGGGAACTAATGAAAGAAAATATGCATGGATGGACGAAGGCTGGGCGACATTTTTTACTTATGATCTTGTGAAAAGGGATGAACCCTCGGAGGACGAATTCCCCGGAACAGTACACAGCCTTGAAAGAGCGCTGCCTACCGAGTGGATGCTTCCGCCGATGATACCTTCCTCCGAAGTTAGATCGATGGGTTACGGCACAATGGCGTACCCGCATGCAGCGTATGCTTATACAATGCTTAGAGACATTTTAGGAAAAGATGTTTTTAAGAAAGCCTTACAGGAATATATTCATAGATGGAACGGGAAACACCCAACGCCGTATGACTTCTTTTACACATTCAACGACGTTTCCGGAAAAAACCTCGACTGGTTCTGGAAACCGTGGTTTTTTGAAAAGGGGTATGCCGATCTGGCCATTAACAAGGTTGACGGTAACAACGGAACTTATAAAGTAGTTATAGATAACATTGGCGGTATGCCGCTGCCGGTTAACCTGAAACTTACTTATGAAGACGGGGAAGTAGATTCTGTTTACAATACCGCAAGTGTTTGGAAAGATAATGATAACGAAACGACAATTACTTTAACCGGGAAAGAGAAAATTAAGAAAATAGAACTCGGCAGTGACTTAATCCCGGATTCGGATAAATCAAACAATACATACGAAGTAAAATGAGTTTGTTTTAACATCCCCCTCACAATTGAGGGGGAGTTTTATACCCGTCGTTTTTGAGTGAAAGCATTTGTAATCTAAAATTTTCTTCGGAAATTTGCTCGCAGCCTTTTTGAAACCTTATGAGAGGCATTAGTAGTGAAAAAATATATTTGGATTGTTTTTTTACTGACAACCGTCCCGGTTTTCGGACAGATGAAAGTCCTCCAAAAGGGGAACGTATATTATTTGTCCGACCGTGTTGTGGTAAAGTTTAAAAGCAATTATCCCGTATCGGGAGATAATACTTTTGCTCTGCCGTCAAAGCTATCCGGTGAGTTGCAAAAACTCGGCGTTTACGAATCCCGTTTGCGACTGAAGACTTCCCGGCAAAGATTATATAAAGGCGGCAGCGAACTTTCTAAAATTGCTCTGTTGAAATTGGGTTCAAATGAAGACCCCGCTGAAACAGTTAAGAAAATTTCAAAACTACAGGAAATAGATTGGGCGGAACCGTATTATGTTTACCGCGTTACGGTTGATCCGAACGACTCTTTGTATAACGACAGCTTGCAGACAGACTTGAAGCGAATATATGCGTCGGAAGCCTGGCAAGTGGTAAAAGGGGATTCTAGTGTTGTAATCGGTATTGTAGATACCGGTGTTGATTGGAAACATCCCGACCTTTATGCAAACATCTGGCATAACCAGCACTGGCAGACGGATACTGATTTTCCGGGCGATTCGGTCGGCTGGGATTTCGGAGGGCTTGGAGACGGTAACGGAAGTCCAACGCCCGATAATGATCCGAATGAAGATTTTTCTTCGGGGAATAAATATCACGGCACGCATGTCGCCGGCACTGCAGGAGCTGTGACAAACAACTCAATCGGCGTTGCATCTATTAGCTATAATTGCAGAATACTTCCAATTAAAGCCTCGGAAAACGATGTAAGAGCTGATGACGGGTATCCATATATTCTATACGGATTTGACGGAATTGAATATGCGGCAGATATGGGAGCGAAGGTTGTAAACTGCAGCTGGGGCGGGTACAGCTATTCCAAGTTTGAGCAGGCCGTAATTAACGATGCCATATCAAAGGGAACGCTGGTTGTGGCTGCTAATGGAAATAACGGCTATACAGATTTGTTTTATCCAGCGAGCTATAAGGGAGTGCTTTCTGTAGGATGGTT
>CAZRIQ010000203.1:0-5181 GCA_964600175.1 uncultured Melioribacter sp.
GTTTTTTTACTTTTGTTATTATGCAGATAAGTTTAAGTTTATTTTATAATTCTTTCATTTAATTTTTGCGGATATGAAAGCTCAAATTATTACTATTGGCGATGAAATACTTATTGGTCAGACTCTAAACACAAATGCGGGATTTATAGGCAGCCAACTGATCAATTTGAATATCAATATTACAAAAACAAGTGTTGTTCCGGATGAAGAATCAAAAATAATTGCCGAATTCCGGGAAGCTTTTGATAAAAACGATTTGGTAATTGTAACCGGCGGTTTGGGTCCTACACACGACGATGTGACACGGAAATGTGTTGCCCAGTTTTTTCATACCGAATTAGTTGTTGATCAGAATGTTTTAGGCGATATTAAAAAGTTTTTTGAAACGAGGGGAAGACCTCTAACAAAAGCGAATGAAGAACAAGCACTCGTACCCAAAATTTCTATGCCAATTAGGAACTCAAGAGGGACAGCTCCCGGTATCTGGATCGAAAAAGGGAAGAAGATGTTTGCAGTTATGCCCGGTGTTCCTTACGAAATGAAAGGAATGATGGAGAGTTTCATAATTCCGAGATTGACAGAAAAGATTGGGATCAAGAAGCAGTTTACGGAAAGAGTGAATCTACTTACGACCGGTATTCCTGAATCTATTCTTTATGAAAAGCTTGGCGATCTGGATCAGCTGTTAAACGGAGCAAAACTTGCATTTCTCCCGAGCCAGTTCGGTGTAAAATTACGTTTGACAGTTCAGGAAAAAACCGAAGAAGAGACCCATAATAAAATATCTGAGATCGAACAGAAAATAAGAGCAATTGCCGGGAGATACATCTATGGAAAAGAAAAAGATTCTATAGAAAGTGTAATTGCTAAGTTATTGGTTGAGAGAGGATTAAGAGTTTCAGTTGCAGAATCATGCACCGGGGGACTGATCTCAAATAGGTTAACGAATATTAGCGGTAGTACCAGCTATTTTGATAGGGGAGTCATTGCATACAGCAACGCTGCTAAAGTCGAGCTTTTAAAAGTAAATGAAGATGTAATCCAAAAATACGGAGCTGTTAGCATCGAGGTTTGTCGCCAGATGGCAGAAGGTGTCAAAGCGATAAGCGGTACAGATATTGGTTTATCATCTACTGGGATCATGGGACCAACGGGAGCAACAACGGGTAAACCGGTAGGTTTGGTCTTTATCGGAATTTGTGACGACAACATTTGTACAGCCAAAGAGTTTAGATTCGGCGATGACAGACTGTTAAACAAAGACAGAACTTCACAAGCCGCCCTTGACATGCTGAGAAGGAATTTACTGGGTATTCCGTATGACGAATAGATTGTTCGTCGCTTTGGAAATTCCAAGTACTGTTTTAGATGAATTAATTGAAATTAGAAACAAAATTTATCCCGATTCCGGAGTTAGATGGGAAGCTAAAGAAAAACTCCATATAACTTTGAAATTTTTAGGTGATGTTGAGGATTCGTTGAACGACTCAATTATAAAAATGATTGAAGAAAGAATTTCCGGGAAAAAGCGTTTCAACCTGTTCTTCGAAAAGTTTGGTTTATTCAAGAAAGATGGAAAACCGCGGATACTTTGGGTGAAAACAAATGATTCGAATGTCCTCGAAGAGGTTCAAAAGGAAATTGAAGAGGGCTGTAGCGAATTGGGATTCAAAAAAGAGGAGAGAAAATTCAAACCGCATTTGACGCTATTAAGAGTACGAGGCAGTGAGGATTTTCGGAAAATTTATAGTTTTACAAATGAAGAAATTCCCGAAATTAATTTTGCTGTTTCCGAAATTGCATTAATAAAAAGTGAACTCAAACAAAGCGGTTCTGTTTATCATACAATAAAAAGTTTTTATTTAAATTAAATTCTGGAGGAAAAATGGCAAACGATAAAGAAGCAAAAATGAAAATCCTTGAGGATACGATCTTAAATTTGGAAAAGGAGTACGGCAAAGGAACGATTATGAAGTTGGGCGACGGAGTAATAAATGAAGTCGAATCGATTTCAACGGGTTCGATATCTTTGGATTATGCTTTGGGAATCGGAGGTGTTCCGCGCGGAAGAATAGTAGAAATTTACGGTCCGGAATCTTCCGGCAAGACTACGCTTTGTCTGCACATAATTGCCGAAGCTCAAAAGAAAGGCGGACTTGCTGCTTTCATTGATGCCGAACATGCAATGGATCTTAATTATGCCAAACGTTTGCATGTCGATACAAACAACTTACTTCTTTCTCAGCCGGATTTCGGCGAACAGGCTTTGGAGATTGTCGATACGTTAATACGTAGCAATGCACTTGATGTAATTGTAATTGACTCGGTAGCTGCATTGGTCCCGAGAGCAGAAATTGAAGGTGATATGGGGGACCCGCAAATGGCGATGCAGGCAAGGTTGATGTCGCAAGCATTAAGAAAACTTACAGGTGCAATTAGCAAATCAAAAACTTGCGTGATATTCACAAATCAACTGCGAAGTAAAATTGGTATTATGTTCGGCAATCCTGAAACAACAACCGGCGGTAACGCGCTTAAATTTTATGCGAGTGTCCGTTTGGATATACGAAGAATTGCAGCACTAAAAGACGGGCAGAATGTTGTCGGCAACAGAACAAAAGTAAAAGTTGTGAAAAGTAAAGTAGCTCCTCCTTTCAAAGAAGTTGAATTTGATATTTTGTACAATGAAGGTATAAGCAAGGCTGGGGATTTGATCGATCTTGGAAGCGACAAGAACATTATCAAGAAAAGCGGCGCATGGTTTACTTACAATGAAGACCGTTATCAAGGTCGTGAACAATTCAGGCAAAAATTGAATGAAGAGCCTGCGATTTTAGAGCAATTGGAAAAAGAAGTTAAAACAACTTTGGGAATGATAAAATCGGAAGCCAAGCAGGAGAAAGCGGAAGAAAAAGAACCCGAAACTAAAGGGAAAAAGAAATAGATAAATGACCATCGTTTCCTTAAGAAAAAAGGGAAATAATGTTGAAATAACATTTGACGATTCTTCAAGAATAGTTATCGGTTATGAAATTGTTGTTAAGAATGCTTTAAGAAAAAATGATGAATTGACCGACGCGAAATTGAAAGAACTTGAAGAAGACGGTGAGAAATTAAAAATAAAGGAAAATGTTTTCAGACTATTAGCAAGAAGGGATCATTCTGCTTTTGAATTGAGAAGGAAACTCTTTCAAAAAAGGTATAGAAAAGAATTAATCTATAATGTAATTGATGAATTAACAGAGAAAGAGTATATAAACGATAGCGGATTTGCAGAAAGTTTTTACAAAGAAAGATTGTCAAAAAAAGGCTATGGCGAAAATAAACTAAGAGCGGACCTGATTAAAAAAGGCATCGATAGAAAAATTATTGATAGTGTAATTGAAGCCAATAGGGATCCGGATTTACTGCTTAACAATGCGATTATCTTGGCTGAAAAAAAGTTGAATTATTTGCAAAGGACTTCAAAAGAGAAAAGAAACTACAAACAAAAGATTTTTTCATTTCTCCTAAATAAAGGATTTGACTCCGATACTATAAGGGAAGTTTTTAGGCGCATTAATTTAGATGTGCAAGAAGATTGATTAGATAAACTCAATTTCCGTATTTTTGAAAAATTAATTTGAAAGAATTGACATGCAGAAATTCACGGGTGTAGACTATTTGGAAATCGAATCGCTCTTTAGTGAAGACGAATTGATGGTTCGAAATACTACCCGTGAGTTTGTCGAATCCGAGATCATCCCGATAATAGAAAAAAATTATAGGGAAGGAACTTTCCCTTTGCAGGTAATTCCAAAGATGGCTGAATTAGGATTGTTCGGCAGTACGTTACCAACTAAATACGGTTGTGCCGAGATGAATAATGTGGCTTACGGTTTGGTTATGCAGGAACTCGAACGCGGCGACAGCGGGCTGAGGAGTTTTGTATCTGTTCAAAGTGCTTTAGTTATGTACCCGATTTTTACTTTTGGAAACGAAGAACAAAAAGATTATTGGCTTCCAAAACTTGCAAGTGGAAAAAAAGTAGGTTGTTTCGGTTTAACCGAACCTGACTACGGTTCAAATCCCGGTGGAATGGTTACACATGCGGAAAAGGCAAAAAACGGTTATGTTTTGAACGGCGCAAAAATGTGGATTACAAACGGAACGATTGCAGATGTTGCGGTCGTTTGGGCTAAGTTGGATGGAAATATTAGGGGATTTTTAGTAGAGAAAGGTATAAAAGGATTTATCGCCCCGGAAATGAAAGGTAAACATTCTTTGAGAGCGTCGATCACTTCCGAATTAATATTCCAGGATGTGTTTATTCTGGAGAAGAATATTTTGCCGAAAAGTAACGGATTGAAATCTCCGTTGATGTGTTTAAACCAGGCAAGGTATGGAATTGCTTGGGGTGTTGTCGGATCGATGATGGCTTGTTACGACTCTGCTTTGAATTATGCGAAGTCGAGAGTTCAATTCAGCAAACCGATTGCAGCTTACCAGATGACACAGACAAAATTAGTTTTTATGCTTACCGAAATTACGAAAGCACAATTACTTAATATTCAGCTTGGTAGAATAAAAGACAAAGGTACGGTAAAGGCAACTCAAATTTCTCTTGCTAAAAGAAACAATTGTGAAAAGGCATTGGAGATTGCAAGGATGTCGCGCGAGATTCACGGCGCAAACGGAATTTTAGATGAGTACCCGGTGATGAGGCATTCGGCTAATCTTGAGTCGGTTAAAACTTATGAGGGTACTCACGAAATGCATACGTTAATCGTCGGTGAGGATATCACGGGATATCCGGCGTTTGATTGAAATTGTGAGACCACCTTGTGTGGTCTTTTTTGTAAATATTTAGAGGTTAATATGAAAATCAACAAAATCAAATTTGAGGGATTAACATTCGACGATATTCTTTTGCTGCCGGCACGCTCGCAGGTTTTGCCGAGAGAAGTTGACGTTTCTTCAAGATTAACCCCGGAAATCAAATTGAACATCCCATTCCTCTCGGCAGCGATGGACACTGTTACAGAAGCGGAGATGGCAATTGCTATGGCTGCTCAGGGCGGAATCGGCATCATTCATAAAAATATATCGATAGACCGTCAAGCAGAGGAGGTAGATAAAGTAAAGAGATCGGAAAGCGGGATGATTCACAACCCGATTACTTTAACTGCCGAAAAAACAATT
>CAZRIQ010000204.1:0-5169 GCA_964600175.1 uncultured Melioribacter sp.
TGAATGCCGAGCATCAGCATCGTTGAAAATAATTCCGCACTGCCTCCGGGAATATACAGTCCTACATTTTCTATCGGGATAAAATTTCTTTTGCACTTTATCCCGTTCATTGTCTCAACTGAATATGCTTTTGGTTTTTGGTATTTGTGAAAGTTATAAATGTTTGCAGCTGCCATATCGATTGCCTGTTTCAATTTTTTATCGATTCTTTTAGCAGCCTTAAGAATTTTTACTTTTGGGATTAACAGACTTTTCCCTTTAAATCCGTCAAGCTTTTTTGCGTACTTTATTAATGCCGGGTCACCATTTTGCTTAATATCTTCAAGGATAGGACGGACGATCTTGAATGCCCGTTCATTATCGATTGCGGGTCGTGAGAAAATCCGTTCAAGTTTTTTGGCGGTAATATTTTTTAGAGAATACGTTTTCATAGAATCATGTTATCGATTGATAGAAGTAAAATCCCGGAAGCACCGGCTTGTTTAAGATCTTTCAAAATTATCCAAAATTTGTCCGAAGGAATAACAGCATGTACTGCAACCATCGATTCGTCTGCAAGAGGAAGTACAGTCGGACTCTTTAACGATGGCAGGACTCCTTTAATTTTGTCAAGTGCAGTTTTCGGTGCATTCATCATTAAATATTTTGACGATCTGGCTTTCAACGCCGAGTCGACCCGGAACAACAAATCTTCCAATTGTGAATTCTTCTTTTCATTTTGAGAAATAGTTTGGTTGGTAATCAGAACCGCTTCGGATTCAAATACATCGAAAGACTTTTTCAGTTTGTTCAGTTTCAATGTGTTGCCTGTTGATACAAGATCACAGATTGCGTCGGCGATCCCAAGTGATGGTGCAGTTTCGACCGAACCGCTTATTTCTATTATCGTTCCTTTAAGATTATTTTTTTGGAGAAAGTCTTTGAGCAGGTTTGGAAAAGATGTCGCAATTCTTAGACCGCTTAATTCGGAAAGGTTATTGATTTCGTTCCCTTCCGGTACAGCCAGAGCAAATTTGCATCTTCCGAAACCAAGCTTTCGGATCACTTCTACATCTGCCTTCTTTTCGTAAACAACATTTTCTCCAACGATTCCTATATCGGCAACGCCGTCTTGCACGTATTCCGGGATGTCGTCGTCGCGTAAATAGATTATGTCCATTTCAAAATTACGTACCGATATTATCAGACGGTCTGAGTAATCTTCTATTTCAAGACCTGCCCTGCGCAGAAGTTGGATTGACTTTTCAGTTAGTCTTCCGCTTTTTTGTACTGCCAATTTTAAGTTTCCGTTTTGCATTTGTTCTCCAATTTTCACTTTTGACTCAAAAAAAAACCCCGACATGCGCCGGGGTTTTAATTGTAAAATACTTTTATTATTTAAAGTAGTCCGACGCTTCCGTGAGAAACAAGATGATAATGATGATATTTGTGGACTAAATTTTGCATTTCAGCTTAATTTTTATATTGCAAAGATAAACGATTAATCCATATTGTCAATAATTTTTTAGGGAAATTGTTAATCAGGGTAAAAAAATAGGCGTAGTACCGGTTTCTCATCTTCAAGGATACAATGATTTGTTAGTAATTGAACCGATGTTTAATCCCACAAATCATTTCTTTATATTTATTTATTCAATCGATAGAAATAAAAATGCAGTTTGAGCTTATATCTAAATATTACCATCAGCAAGCTGAAAGAAAACGAATTTCAACATTTGAGTTTCACATCGCAAAAGAAATTAGGAAAAAGTATGAATTTGAAGAGGTATTGTTTTCAATAACCGGCAACGTGGTGTTGGCGGATTTCAAATCTGTCCGGCTGTTTGTTCAAAAGATCAACACAAAAAGAAAAACGGAAGATCACGTTCACACCGGTGAAGTCAACGCTATGGGTTTGATAGATGAAATTTATCATTTCTTACTGGGAGAGTATGAAACACGCTTCAACCCGGGGGTTTTTAAGAAAGCAGCCGAACATCTTAATAATGAATTAGGTGAAGACAATTTTAGAAAGATGCTCTTTGAATTCACGGAAGTTTTCCCGCCGCTTGATGTTTATAAAGGAAGGGTTGGAATTTTTGATTACTTGAACGGCTATACCGGCAGCAAATCGAATGTCGAAATTGTGCTGGAAGAATTATTGCTTCTCTATTTTGCGAATTTCAACCCTGCCAACAAACGAATCCTTGAGTTGTTCGATCAGAATTATTTATCTAACAGAAATATTTTTGAAAAGGTAATTGTAACACTCGATAAATTTTTCCAGAACGAAAAGAAGTTTGGTCCCGATAATCAGGACATTTTTGCGTTTCTAAAAACTCCCATTTCCCAAAGCCCGGATGATTTTGAATTCCAACTCGATTTTATTCTTGAGCGTTGGGGAATCTTAGTCAAAGAAAAATTCGGAGATCGGATTTTAACGAGCCGGGATCTAATAAAAGAAGACTATAGATTTTTGTTCGGCGGAGGCGGTCCGCCGACAGTCGTGCCGAAATATAAAGGCAAAATGGGAGATGCCGATTTTCTGGCTCTCGGTAAATCCGGTTACAGATATGCACTTGATAGCTGGAAAGATTATGAAGAACTGGAAAATTTTACTCCCGATACGGATTGGATGCCAAAAGTAGTTGTGATTGCAAAGAATTCATATGTCTGGCTCGATCAGCTCTCAAAAAAATATCAGCGTCATATAAAAACTTTAGACCAGGTACCTGATAAAGAATTGGATGAACTTGCAAGCCGGGGATTCAACAGTTTATGGCTAATCGGGATTTGGGAAAGAAGCAACGCATCAAGAAAAATAAAACATACCATGGGAAATATTGATGCGGTTGCATCGGCATATTCTGTTTATGATTATCAGATTGCCTGGGATCTCGGTGGTGAAGATGCTTACAATAATTTGAATGAACGTGCGCGTTACCGAGGCATTCGCCTTGCAAGCGATATGGTTCCGAATCATACCGGCATTTTTTCTAAATGGGTACTTGAACATCCCGATTATTTTATTCAAACGAGTTACCCGCCGTTTCCCGGTTATCGCTTCAACGGACCGGATCTCTCGGATGATCTTTCAATGCAGATAAGAATTGAAGACGGTTATTGGAGCCGCTCCGATGCCGCAGTTTGTTTTCAGAGAATCGATAACCGCACGGGAGAAGTGTGTTATATTTATCACGGCAACGACGGAACAAATATGCCCTGGAACGACACTGCCCAGCTCGATATGATAAAGCAGGAGGTCCGCGAAGCAGTGATTCAAAAAATATTAGATGTTGCTCGTAAGTTCTCAATAATTCGTTTTGATGCAGCAATGACTTTAACGAAGCGGCATTTCTCACGGCTGTGGTACCCGGTGCCCGGCAGAGGCGGAGATATCCCATCGCGTACCGACTTTGCGATGCCGCAAAGTAAATTCGATGAGTTGTTCCCGAAAGAATTTTGGCGAGAAGTTGTCGATAGAATAAATTCAGAAGTGCCGGATACGCTTCTGCTTGCCGAAGCTTTTTGGCTAATGGAAGGTTATTTTGTTAGGTCGCTTGGGATGCATCGTGTTTATAATTCTGCTTTCATGCACATGTTGATGAAAGAAGAAAACGATAAGTATCGCGATTTAATTTCCAACACTCTTGAATTCGAACCGGAAATATTGAAACGCTATGTCAACTTTATGAGTAATCCGGATGAAGAAACAGCAATAAAGCAATTTGGTACTGACGATAAATATTTTGGTGTCTGTATCTTAATGGTAACACTTCCGGGATTGCCTATGTTCGGTCATGGGCAAATTGAAGGTTACACTGAGAAATACGGTATGGAATACCAGAGAGCGTATTATCATGAAACACCGAATCAATGGCTCGTTGATAGACATCATCGAGAAGTGTTCCCATTAATGAAGAGGCGTTACCTCTTCAGTAACGTCGCAAATTTCTGGCTTTTTGACTTCATTGACGGATATGGAAACGTGAATGAAAATGTTTTTGCGTATACGAATTTTGAAAGGGGAGAGCGTTCTTTAATTTTTTATAACAATAAGTTTGAGTACACGTCCGGTAAAATTTTTAATTCGTCTCCAAAACTTGTAGATAAAGAACAGCAGACAAGAACTCTCGCCGGAGCGCTTCAAATAAATTCATCTCCGAATCATTTTTATGTTTACCGCGAGCATATCTCTAACCTTGAGTATCTGAAATCCGGTAAGGAAATAGCCGAAGAGGGATTCTTTGTCGAACTCGATGCGTTTAAGTACCTCGTCTTTCTTGACTTTAGAGAAGTGTATGATGATTCGGGAGAATGGGAAAAGTTGAGACAAAGATTGAACGGCAAAGGAGTTCTGAGTGTCGGACAAACTAAAATAGAAATGGTGTTTGAACCAGTATATGCAGCATTTTATGATTTGTTTACAGATGAATCGATTGAAGATTCTATAAATTATTTTATCGCTGAGAAGGAAGAAAAAACAAATGAAGAAGATTTGCTTAAGTCATTCAAAAAGAAATACGAAAGACTTCTTAAGAGTATAACAACACATTATTCACTTGAAGCTGAAACCAAACAAATTCTTGATGATTTTGCTGCCGGGATTAAATCAGTTAATAGATTGAACAATTTGTTGGAAGAAGAATTCAGTACCAAAAAGAAAATAAAGTTGACGAATCTGCACAAAGTTGTTGTTACCTCAAAGTTATCCGACTATAAGAAGAATTCTGTTCTTTTCATGTTTTGGCTAGTAATCAAAAAACTCGAGAAATTGTTTGAAGAAGAAGGTAAGATCAATAACAAGAACTATATTGGTAAATTAGTGCTTGAATTGCCGGTCGAGAATATTTTACGGAGATTAGGTGTAGATGATAACGATCTATATAATGGAATGGTCTTACTGAATATTTTGCTGAAAAGCGATCAGGTAATTTTTGTTCAGGAGGATAAAGAAACAGATAAACCAGGCAAAGCTAAATTGGAAACAAATTCTTATTGTAGTTTCCCCAAAATAGCTGCATTACTTGAGAAGGATTTTGTGAAAGAATTTTTAGGAGTTAATTGCTATGAGAATGTTTGGTATTACAACAAAGAACAGTTCGAAAAATTGATGAATTGGCTTTTTACCTTTTCTATTCTTTCTTACTTTGATATTGAAGAAGAAGAGGGAAGTGTGGGACAAATCCC
>CAZRIQ010000205.1:0-5129 GCA_964600175.1 uncultured Melioribacter sp.
TGGCAATTAGGAATGCAATTAAAAATTACGATTTGGAAAGGGAAATAAAGAAACTCAAAGAGAATTTGGAAACCGAGTACAGCTTTGACAATATTATAACTGCAGATAAGAAGATGCAGGAAGCTTTTAAAATGATTTCGAAAGTTCTTGATAATAATATTACAGTGCTGATTCAAGGTGAAAGCGGTACCGGCAAAGAATTGATAGCAAGAGCAATTCATTTTAACGGTAACAGGAAAAACAATCCGTTTGTTGTAGTCAACTGCGCTTCAATTCCGAGAGAACTTTTAGAAAGCGAATTGTTTGGGCATGAAAAAGGATCGTTCACAGGGGCACATCAGAAAAAGATCGGTAAATTTGAACTGGCAAACGGCGGAACAATTTTCCTCGATGAAATCGGCGAAATGGAAATGTCTTTGCAGGCTAAGATCTTGAGGGTGATTCAACAAAAAGAATTTGAAAGAGTCGGCGGCATCGAATTGATTAAAACAGATGTCAGAATAATATCCGCTACAAACATAGATCTCAAAGAAGCTGTTGATAACAAAGAGTTCCGCGAAGATCTTTATTACCGTTTAAATTCGTTTCCTATTCATATTTATCCTTTGCGGGAAAGAAGGGGCGACATTGTAATCCTGATAGATCACTTTATAAAAACGTTGAGCAAAAAATTGGGCAAAGAAATAAAGGGAGTTGCGAAACCCGCACTGAAATTATTCTATGATTACGACTGGCCCGGCAATGTTCGTGAACTGGAAAATACAATTGAGCGATGTTTGATATTATGCGAGGGCGATTACATCGATACTGATATTTTGCCGCTTAGTATTAAAGGTGCGGATACTGTTTCGAGTTTGAAGGCAGGAGAAGAATTATTTGGTGATAGTTCCCCCATAGTTCCGTTTGAAGTACTTAAAGAGCAAGCGATAAGACACTCTTTGAAAGTTACCGAGGGAAATATTGTAGAGGCGGCAAAGAAACTAAAAATAGGGAGGGCAACTTTTTACAGGTTGATGGACAAATACAAAATATCGACAGAAAGAAATTAATTAATAAAGATAAATCCAATGAAAATAATAGAAGAAATAATTGATGATGTTCTTGTTGAGATAGTTAATCTTGATAGGGCAACTATGGCGGAATCCGAAGAGCTAAAAGCAATGATCTATCCAAGATTGGAAGAGGGATACAAAAATACTATAATCGATCTTTCCGCATGCAATTTTATTGATTCATCTTTTCTCGGTGTGTTAGTGTCTACTTTGAAGAGAGTTACGAAAAACGGAGGCGATTTGAAAATTGTCGGGTTGCAGCCGCCCGTACGCGCAATGTTTGAACTGACGAGACTGTTCAGGGTGTTTGATACTTTTGTCGATTTGCAGGATGCAATTCAAAGTTTTCATAAAAAATGAAGGTGAGTTTTGGATAATTCGCAAGGAAGGGGCAGCACAATTCTACTTGTAGAAGATGAGCTTAACATAGCTAAGCTGTTCCAGTATAATTTATCGAAAGCGGGTTACAATATATTTGTTGCGGGAAACGGTAAAGAAGGTTATGAACAAGCACAGAAGAATAAACCAGATTTGATACTCAGCGACATTATGATGCCGGAAGTTGACGGTTTTGAGTTTAGGAAAATGCTGCTTGGAGACCCAGACTTAAAAAAAGTTCCGTTTGTTTTTCTAACCGCTAAGGGAGGGGAAGACGATATTCTAAAAGGCTATGATCTTGAGATAGAAGACTACATAATAAAAACCTCCAGCCCGAAAGTAGTGATTGCGAAAATTTCTGCTATACTGAAAAGTCTTGAAAAAGAAAGAGTAAAGGTAGTTGATGAAGTTCAGAAAGCAGCAGATACTATGGGAACGAGGGTTGTCCCGGAAGAATTCCCCGACTTCCCCGGTTTTCAAGTTCAGCATTGGCATTTACCTTTTAAGAATGTTCCCGGCGGTGACTTTATAGATTATTTCAAGATTGATGAAAACAATTTTGCTGTTGTGCTTGGCGACGTGATGGGGAAAAGATGGGGCGCATGGTACTTTGCGGTTGCTTATGCAGGTTATGTTAGAAGTGCAACCCGGTTCGTTTTGGAATCTTCAAAAAATTACAGCCCAAGTAAAATTCTTCAAAAAGTGAATGACTCTGTGTACAAAGACGAAAGAATCTCGGAGGTCTTTATTACGCTTTCTATAGTATTGTTGGATAAACAAAATAAGATTGCCAAGTATTCAGGTGCCGGCGATTTGCCTATTATCTATAAAGGAAAAGAAGTTAAGACTTATTATTCAAAGGGACTGCTACTAGGTTTCAGTAAAGACGGTGAATACGAAGATCATGAAATAAATCTTTCCCCCGGCGATCAAATAATTTTAGCCACCGATGGGATTACCGAATCAAGAAACAAACAAGGAGAACTGTACGGGGAAGAGAGATTTTTAGAATTTGTAAAAAATATGAATATAGATGCCGACGCAATTCAGTTTATTAAAGATGAAGTCCTTACTTATACTGATAATGAACTTGAAGACGATTTAAGTGTAATTGCAATTAAAGCTATGTGATCATTTCGGGATTGCATAAATCTCTATCAGTTTCTTTTTCAGATATTCAAAATATTCGGTTGTTAATGTTACCTGGCTAAAAATTTCTTTAACAAGTTTGTCATCCAACCTTTTGAAATCTTCTTCTCGCGGAACAATCAGCAATCCACCTAAGTCAACCGCCGCAGGACTAACGAGCAATTGTTTTCCCTTTTCTTCGAAATAAAAACTCGGACGGTGCCTCGAACGCGGGAATATAATCATCTTCCATTTTTCAGAGTCGAACCAGCAAATGATGTTTAACATTGGTTCGCCGTTCAGAGATGATATCTTCTTAAAGTTTTTGAAAAGAATCTTAAACGCGTATAAAAGTTCGCCTTTGTTGTTGGATTCGAACGCGACAAACTTACCCGTATAATCTTCTACGATAAAGATTTCTAATTTCTCGTCTGTAAGAATTGCATGCCCGAGTTTCTTTTTTATCTGATCGTAATCAACCTCGATGGGCATAACATTTTTTGTGGCAACCTGGAAGTGCATATGATCCGGAGCGGAAGCGCCGCATTTAGGTCCATTGTAAAAGACCGTGAAATATTTTTTCATATCACGGCTGAGATTAAGAAAATCTTCAAACGATCCGACAATTGTTTGCGGGGTATGCTTGCTTTTTGTTACGGTGAAGTGTTCCGGGAAAATCGGGTACGGATTGCATAGAACATAATAATTTTTTTCGTATGGAAGGGCTAACTGTCCCCCAGGCAAATTATCAAGGCATAAGAAACATTTTCTATTGTTTATCGATTCTTTGTCTACTGCAGCAGCTGTTGACTTGATTCTATCGGGATTAAATTGTGCTTTAACCGTAAACCCGTTTAGATGGAACTCCTTGATTTTGACTTCCTCCAACCTTTTGTGATTCTGTTCGAGCAAATCCCATTTCTCAATTTGTAGTTGGAAAAAATCCTTAGTATTTTCGCCGATGGATCCCTGACCCTGATTCTTGAAATTCTTAAAATCGATTATGTTTCTGATTGTCATTTGAGTTAAGTTTTTGTCTGGCGCTTATTTCGGATGTTCGTAAGCTATCCTTATAAACATTGTTCTTATTGATTTTCTCTATGCTGAGTGCAGAATCTGAGTTACCATCCCATCTTCTGCACAGGTAAATAGAGTCAAAAATTCTGCCAATCTTATATTCTCTCGAAATGGTGAGCCCTAAAAAGTAATCTTCGCCGTAACTGACATTGGGTATTTTTATTTTTCTTATTAAAGAAGTATAAAATGCCCGGGGCGCACCGAGTCCGTTTATTCGTAATGCATTATTCAGACCGTTTTCAGAGCTCCATTCTTTATGATCGACAATACCGGGAGGAATTTCTATTAGATCATAATCTGTGACGGTATAGCTTCCTATAACCATAGCGCATCTTTCCGTATAGAATTTATCTACAATTTTCTGCAAAGTGAATTCATCTTTGTAAAGGTCGTCACTGTCGAGCTGAACTGCAAACTTACCGCATCGTTTGTCATGAACAGCTAATTCCCAGCAGCCGCCGATTTCCAAATCGGTTCTTTCCGGAATTAAATGAATTAATTTTTTATTCTGTTTTTGCAACTTTTCCAATACTGCGGAAGTTTCATCTGTAGAATGATTGTTTACTACAATTACGTTGAAGTTAAATTCCGCCTTTTGTTTAAATGCCGATTCAACAGCCGTCCCGATAGTTGACGCTCTATCCTTAACCGGAATGATTACCGAAGCCTCATTTTGAAAATCATCATTATCAAAGTTAAACTCCTTAAACGGCGGTTTTAAAAAGGCATTTATCTTTTTGAGATAATCGGTGAAAACAAGCTCCATTTCCTTTTGAACCTCCGCATTTTGCGGATTGACATAGTCAAATAGTTTCTCGGCGATGTCTCTACTTTCGGGTTTTGTAACCGTGTATAGAAATTCTTTAATGTGATACGGCAATTTGCCTCGTGAAATGTCCAGTCTAAGAGAATAGAAGCCGGAATATTTCAGACCGCTTCTTAAGTTTGAAACCGATTCTTTTAATGTTTCCGTGTCAATCAAGATTAGTGGACCGAAATCGAAGTCATCCCTTACGCTTCCCGGCTGGTAGTCAACAACCGGATGGGGAACTAAGGTATTGTTTTTGTTTTCAAGAAAATCTGAGTAGACAAACTTCGCATTGTGAGTTTCAGCATGTGTAACCATTTTCTCAATACAAGTTTTAGCTATCTTAACTTCAACAGGTCTTGTTAGTATCAGCGTGTATTTTGTTTGAGAAAGCCCGGAGATTTTTTTCAATGTCTCACTACCGGAAAGATTATCGATTTGAATAACCTCCCCATGTGATAGGGATTCCATTCCGGGGTGGTTTGTCAGAACAAAAACCTTCTCAACGTTGTTCAAACTGGCAAAATCATTAATTAGTGTTTGGGACACTGGAAAATTATAGAACGGAATGAATGCAGAAATTTTTGGCATAGCGTTGGTTGTAAATATATTACTTAATACTGGGTTTCAAAGTTAATCAAAAAGTTTTGTTTTTAAATCTTTGTTGATAATTCTTTGAAACCATA
>CAZRIQ010000206.1:0-5120 GCA_964600175.1 uncultured Melioribacter sp.
GTCGGCGTTGCGAGTCCGAGTGCACATGGGCACGCAATAATAAGTACCGCGACAAAATTAATAAGTGCAACATTAAAACTGTTTGAAATTCCAATTACAAACCAGACGATGAAAGTAAGAATGCCTATCAATAAAACTATCGGGACAAATATCCCGGCAATCTTGTCGGCTAACTTTTGAATCGGTGCTTTTGAACCTTGTGCTTCTTCAACAAGTTTTATTATTTGACCCAGCACCGAATTATCACCGGTTTCAGTAATCTTAAAATTGAACGAACCGTTCTTGTTGATTGTCCCGCCGATGACTTTTGAGTCGATTACTTTCTCAACCGGAATACTTTCTCCCGTTAGCATCGATTCGTCAACAGTTGAAGAGCCCGATATTATTACTCCATCGGCTGGTATTTTCTCACCGGGTTTGATAACAACAACTTGCTCTTTACGGAGTTCATTTATTTTTACGGTTCTTGTTTTACTGTTCTCTATAACTGTTGCAGTCTTTGGCTGAAGTTCAAGGAGTTTTTTTATTGCTCCGCTCGTTTTTCTTTTTGCGCGGTGTTCCAGCAATCTTCCCAAAAGGATTAAAGTGATGATTACCGCAGTAGTCTCAAAATAAACATGCGGCATTTGACTGCTTTTTGAAATCCATTCCGGGAATAGAACTGCGATTACACTATACCCGTATGCGGCTCCCGCGCCTATTGCAACAAGTGTATTCATCTCCGCGGAAAAATGTTTTAAGTTATTCCAGAAGATCACAAAAAATCTTTTACCGGAAATAAATACGACAGGTGTAGTTAATATCAATAAAATTTTCTGCGTTGTTACTGTATCAAACGAAATGATATTCTTGAACCAGTTGTATTCCGAAGACATACTGAGCAGAAAGATCGGAATTGTTAAGATTAGTGCAGTGAGAAAGTCCTTTTTCAATTTATTGTAATAATCGTCTTTTTCTTCTTCTGTACTTTGTATTGATTCGGCTTTTGGCTTTCCGGATTCCGAAACATCCTCGTAATTTATTTTATACCCGTATTCGGCTACGGCATCGGCAATTTCTTTTAAGTCAACGTTGTCGTTTTCAGTTTCAAAGCTTACTTTCTCCGATGCAAAATTAACGGCAACGTTTTTCACGTTGTCGAATTTACCGACGATCTTTTCAACTCGCGCAACACAGCTTGCACATGTCATTCCTTCAACGGGCAAATTATACTTCTTCATGACGGATCACCTCCTAAACTACTTTGTACCCTGCTTCTTCAATAGCCTGGGCAACTTTCTGTTCGTTCACTTTGGTTTCATCGTATGTTAAAACGGCTTTCCCGATTTCAACTTTCTTATCTGTTAATTCCAGTTTGGAAAGTTCTTTTTCTACAGCCATTACACAATGATTGCAGCTCATTCCTTCAATTTTAAATTCCCTTGTAACCATTTCTTATCTCCTTGTTTGTGTTATTAATTATTGTTTCTATTGCAAAATTATCTATTTGTAAGGTGTTCTGCGTTACAGAATTTTAAGTAATTGTTATGAAATTTTAGGAAAAGGGGGAGATGTCGGTTAATTTATTTTATCCAGCGGTTTGCGGGTATTTTGCGTCAGATTTTTGAATTGACTTGCAGTCATCCCGGTAACTTTTTTGAATTGATTTGACAGATGCTGAACGCTGCTATATCCAAGCTGATATGCAATTTCACTCAACGTTAGCTCGCCGTATTTCAACAGTTCTTTTGCTCTTTCAATTTTTTGTAGGATAATATATTGCTCTATGGTAATGCTTTCGAGAGATGAAAAGAGACTTGACAGATAATGATACTCCATATTTATTTCTCGCTCGATCAAGTTCGAGAAATTTATTTTGGAATCCGTTATCAGCTTATCATTGTATATCGTACGGATAATAAAACTCTTAATCTTTTCGATAATCTTGGCTTTTCTATCTTCGATCAATTCAAAACCGTTTTCTTCCAGCACTTGTTTGATTTGCTGGATCGGTAGTTTTCCAACGGGTTGGGAAGTTTCAACTTCACCGAGTGTAATCGATTGAACTTCAACACCAAGTTTCTCCAGCTCCTCCTTGACTACTTTAATGCACCTATTGCAAACCATGTTTTTAATGTATAGCATTTTTTGCTTTCTGCTAGGTTTTACTCTTTATCGTCGGGAATGTTCAATGAATAGAAATCGTCACCGTTCTTTTCTTCATATTTGCCGAGGACGTCTTCTCCCAGAGTGTTCATTCTTTCATTTTTCTTTTTGTCTGTCGGACCCGTTTTCTTTGACCCCATTTCCTTTTTCCTTTTCGGCGAAAGATCTTTAATAATTTGTATTCGCTCGTTATCAATCTTTTTTTCCTTCGGCGGTTTCTTAACTTCTTTTTTAACTAAAATTTCAGTTCGGAGTTTTTTATCGGCAGGACTGACAGGCGGTGCCTTTTTCTCAGGATTGGTATTGTGAACTACTACTTTATTATAAGGATTAGGAGCTGCTTGTGACAGTGGTATAATATTAGGTTTTGCCGGTTCTTTTTTCGGTTCGTTCTGTTTTCGTTTGAATGATAAATAAGAGATTACTAACGTGGCTAAAGTTAAAACAGCGGCAATTATAAGAGCGATATATACAAAGGGTACTAATTCCATAAAAAAAATATAAGAAAATTTGGTTAGGAATCAATCTGTTCATAGGGACAAAAAAAAGCCTAACCATTAAATTAAAAATGATTAGGCTATCCTGCTGGGACAGACAGGAAATGAAGAGTAAGTCTATGCGGTTCTTTTTACTCCAGTTGTTGTTAGAAAATTAAAATCTTTTTCTCCATGGTCTTCATAAAACTTGAAAAGGTTAAGGTCGGATAAACCCTCGTAATTGTTTGGGGCTTCTTTTATTTTATCCTGTTTATTCGACTCATAAAATTTTTTACTTTCGTTCATTATTTCTAATCTTGTTGTACGAACTTTACCGGAGTTTCTGAATCTGTTCTTTATTTCTATTTCTTCATTGTACTTATTGTTATTGTTGTCTTCTTCAATTGTCTTCTTAAATTCTGTAGTATATCTTGGTTTGACTCTGACAGGAGGAGGTTCAACATGTGTTATCTTAGTAGATAAGGAAGGTTGTCCTCCGAAAACATAGTTAGTTCTGGGAACTTGTTTTCTCACAAAGTCGTTTGCAGGTTGAACATTTTTCTGGACTATAAACTGCGGTTTGACGGCAAGTTCATTTTTGTATTTTGATGCCGGGTCAAGTCGATTTCCTTTTGTTTTAAATGCTATATATGAAAAAAGAATTATACTTAACGTTACGGCTGCAAAGATCAATAAACTAGTATATATAATTGGCAACAACGTCATTTCAGTTTCTCCAATATTCCCCTATAACAAAACAAGTCGTATACCAGAAAAAAGCCTTCATTTAACACGATTTTTGAGCTTTTCGATCATCTGTTTGTTTTAAAGTGAAACAGCAAAGGATATTTCGTCTTAATGCGGGACTTTCTCCGTATCTGGTTTATTTATATGAAATTAGGGGCATTATATTAATTGGATGTTTGAATGATTTTTAATATTTTTCTCACCTTTCAAAAATTAATTTAAGTTAAATAAATAGGGTAATTGAATGACAAAGGCAGATATCGTAGAGGTGGTAGCCGGAGGTACGGGTCTGACGAAACTTGAAACAGAAGCGATTGTTGAAGGGTTTTTGAATACGGTTATACAATCGTTGCGTGCCGGGAAGGGTATTGAAATTAGGGGTTTCGGAAGTTACAGGGTCAAGAAGAAAAATGCCCGTTATGCCCGTAATCCGCGTACCGGTGAAAAGGTATATGTTGAAGAACAATTTGTCCCTGTTTTCAAATTTTCAAAAGATTTTAAAGCTGCGGTTGACCAGGGTATGAAGGAATCGTTGCAGAAGGATGAATAACAGAGAAGTATGAGCGATAGGGAAAATCAAAATTTTATTAAATGCGACATCTGCGGTGAAACAAATGATCTTGACGCGAAATTTTGTAAAAGTTGCGGCGCCGATCTAAGTAAGTTATCGAAAGAAGAAACGTCATCCAGTAAAACCGGCAAACGAAAAAGTCAAAAGAAAAATGATTCCGGTTCGAAAACTTTACCGGCTGATAAATCCCAGGTTTTAACTACAACAAAACTGTTTTATATTGTTGGGTCATTGATAGTGATCGGAGCAGTAATTCTTATCACTTCCGGAACGTTCGATACAGTTGAATCTGGTATGAGTGTTAGTTCCAACCAGTTCAACGAAATTCATAAAGGTGTCGATCTAAATAGTCTTAACGAAATAAAGACTTTACAGGAAACTGTAGATAAAAATCCTAACGATTACGATTCGCTGCTGAAGTTAGCTCATTTGCAAAACGATTCAGGTTTGTATGAGAAAGCAGTCGAAAACTATAAGAAGTATCTCGATAAGTTTCCTAAGAATGCCGATGTAAGAGTAGATATGGGAGTTTGTTATTATCAGCTTGGAGATTATAAAAATTCAATCGATGCGATGGAGACGGCATTGAAGTATCAGCCGAAACATCAAATTGCACATTTAAATCTTGGAATAGTAAACATGGCAGCCGGCAACCATGATAAAGCAGTTGAATGGTGGGAGAAAACCGTTCAAATCGATCCGAATTCGGAAGTTGGAAAACGGGCTGCAGAATTATTGAAATCACATTAATAGGAGGTAGAAGATATGCCTTGCGGCAGAAAAAGAAAACGTCATAAAATGTCGACTCACAAGAGAAAGAAAAGACTGCGTAAGAATCGTCATAAGAAAAAATTAAGATAATCTTTTAAGCCACCTTAGCTCAGTTGGTAGAGCAGCGCATTCGTAATGCGCGGGTCGACGGTTCAAGTCCGCCAGGTGGCTCAGCTCTTATTTGAGTTGGATTTGTTTTAATAGCCTTCCTCTAAGTTGACAGACTTCCTTATCATTCAATGAAAAAGATTTCGTAAGAGTCGTCATAGAAAAATTAAGATAATCTTTAAGCCACTTTAGCTCAGGTTGAAGAGCAGTCCCGACGAAGTTAGTCGGGATAATGCGCGGGTCGACGGTTCATCCTCACGAAGTGATGCCTATGGCAGTAGGAATCCCTTCGGGAAAGTTCG
>CAZRIQ010000207.1:0-5105 GCA_964600175.1 uncultured Melioribacter sp.
CCGGATCTTCTAGATCATTGCTGTTAAATTTACTGGCAGAAAACGAAAACAACATTTTGGTTCTCCTTCAGACCGTTCAACGAGTAAATGAAACGAAAGTTGAGCTAAGTATCTTGGGACTTGAAAGTTATGTTGTTGCTGTCGATGAACTTTCTTCCGAGATACTTCAGGAAAAGTTGACGCAGCTTGGACAAAAAGAAAAAGTAGTATTGGTTTCAACTTACGACCTGCTCAAAGTAAAACTGCCTTCAAGGAATTTACTGAATGATAAGACGACGAAGATTGAAATCGGGGGTGAACTTAAGTACGATGATTTAATAGAATACCTTAACTTGATTAATTACAACAGCGATAAATTTGTCGAGAATCCCGGTGATTATGCTGTGCGTGGATCGATCATTGATTTTTGGTCATATAGTGAAAAGCAGCCGAGCCGTCTTGAATTTGACGGCGACTTTTTGGAATCGATACGGCACTTTGACCCGGAGACACAACGATCTTCGGATAAAATTCAATTCGTTACTCTTGCCGCATCTATGAATGATCAGACCGATTATTCCAATGACATTTTCGATTACCTAGATAATCCGGTAGTCTTTGTTTCTTTAATTGAACTGAATGATTCTTTTTCGCAAAAAGAAGATGAAGAGATAGAGCCGGAAAGTGTAAATGATTTTGACGATGATCTTCGCAAGGAGTTATTGGAAGAAACAGTTGTTGAAAAGGAACAACCGATTGAAGAACAATTCTCCATGAGTGATTTGACACTCGATCAGCTTTTTGAAAAGCAGGCTTTTTGGGTAATAGAAGAACCGATTCAACAACACAGCGAGAGGGTAAATCTTGAACTAGCGGAAATACCCTCGATCAAATCCAATTTTGAGATGCTATTCAATTTTATAATCGATCATACGGACAAAGGGAACGAAGTTTTTATAACGGTGGAAAATGAACTTCAGAGTAGAAGACTTTATGAATTGCTTTCTGATTTTAAAGAAGAGCTTGCAAGCGTACTTGAAAAACGAAAAGTAAAAATTTTAGTCCTCCCCATTAAAAACGGATTCATATCCAGACGAGATAATTTGGTTGTACTAACCGATTACCAAGTTTTCAACAAACCGTATAGAACCAAGCTCCTTTCGAAACAAAAGTATAAGAAGTCGAAGGTAAAGGATTTTGCTTCAATAAAGAGAGGCGATTTTGTAGTTCATGAAAATTACGGTATTGGACAATACGCAGGCTTAGAAACAATTAAGATTGGTGATATTGAACAGGAATCGATAAAAATATTATATGCGGAAGGGGGCATTGTTTATGTCAACTTGAATTATCTCTCGCTTGTTAAGAAATTTTCTTCGAAGGAAAATGTTCAGCCGAAACTTTCCGCACTCGGCAGCATTGAATGGAAAAACACAAAGAAGAGAGTAAAGTCGAAAATAAAAGAAGCTGCCCGTGAATTGATAATTCTTTATGCAAGAAGAAAATCAACAAAGGGAATTGTTTACAGTCCCGATTCAATATGGCAGAAGGAGTTGGAAGCTTCATTCTTTTATGAAGACACTCCCGATCAAACTAAAGTTACCGAGGAAGTTAAACAAGATATGGAAAGTGAAAACCCGATGGATCGGCTTGTCTGCGGTGATGTCGGTTTCGGTAAAACGGAAATTGCCGTGCGTGCATCGTTCAAAGCAATCAACGACGGGAAACAGGTGGCACTGCTTGTACCAACGACTATTCTTGCTGAGCAGCATTACAATACTTTCAAAGAACGGCTGTCACAATTTCCGGTAAAGGTAGAAGTGATTTCAAGATTCCAAACAAAATCAAAACAAAAAGAGATAGTTGAGAAACTGCATGTGGGTCAAGTTGATTTGGCTATTGGAACGCACCGTCTGCTCTCGAAAGATATTTCGTTTAAGGATTTGGGATTACTTATAATAGATGAGGAGCATCGCTTCGGGGTTATGCACAAAGAGAGACTTCGTTCGCTTAAAGCAAATGTGGATACGCTTACATTAACTGCAACGCCGATCCCGCGGACACTTAACTTATCGTTGCTTGGTGCACGTGATCTTTCGATCATCGGGACACCCCCGCCGAACCGCCAGCCGATCTATACGAAAGTCAGCACGTTCGATATTCTAAATATCCGTGAATGGATTATGAATGAGTTGAAGCGGAACGGACAGGTATATTTTGTTCACGACAGGATTCAATCAATAGAAAAAATTGCGTCATATTTGCAGAAGCACATGCCGAAAGTGAGTTTTGCCGTTGCTCACGGACAGATGAAAGCTACGCAGCTTGAAAATGTCATTTATAATTTTCTTAATAGGAAATACGATGTGTTGATCTCAACGAAAATTATTGAATCCGGGCTCGACATTCCGAATGTAAATACAATTATTATTAACCGGGCTGACCGGTTCGGGCTTGCAGAGCTTCATCAATTGAGAGGAAGAGTTGGACGGTCGGACAAACAGGCTTTCGCGTATTTGCTTGTTCCTTCATTGAATACAATTACACAGAAGGCGGTTAAACGTTTGCAGGCAATTGAAGAATACACAGAACTTGGCGAAGGTTTCAACATTTCAATGAGAGACCTGGAAATTAGAGGTGCGGGTAATCTTCTCGGAACCGAACAAAGCGGGTTCATCGACTCGATTGGTTTCGAAATGTACATGAAACTTCTTGATGAAGCTGTTGAAGAATTAAAGCAAGACGAGTTTAAAGAAGTATTTCAAAATCTGCCCAAGCAGCAGGAAAGGTCGCAGCCGACAATTGATACATATTTTGAAATCGGGATTCCAAAATCATTTATGCCGGATCAAGCTGACCGTCTTAGTTTTTATACGGCAATGTTTTCCATGATTAAAATAGAAGAGATAGACGAAATTAGGGAAGAAATGGAGGACCGTTTCGGCAAACTTCCCTTGAATGTTGAAAGATTGATGGCAACTGCGATACTTAGGTTCCACGCTTCCTTTGCGTTGTTCGAAAGGATTTTAATTCAGCGGAACAAAATTGTTATCATTCTTCCCAAAGGTGACAGGGAAGAATTTTACAAAAATAAGTTTGTCAGAGTATTATCTTATCTGAATAAAAATTACGGTAAAGAGATTCAGTTTGTTCAAACCGACAAAACGCTTAAGTTTGAAATGGTGAATAAGATAAACTCGCCGGAAGGCATCCTTAATTTCTTGATCGAGTTTTGCAGCAAAATAGCCGGAGTAATTTCGGAAGAAGCGGCTGAGACACCATGATCAATCGATTTAGACGGTAAATATTCCTTTCATTTTCTTATTGAGATTTAGTTAAATTTCATTTTACAAAAACTTATTCGGAGAATTTTATGAAGACCTTACTTAAGGTTTTTTTATTTCTTTTTTTTGTTGGAATTATTGCGATTCAATTTGTAGATGTAGATAGAACAAATCCTCCTGCAACCGGTGATATTAAAGCGCCCGCAGAAGTAAAAAGCATTCTAAAACATTCCTGCTACCAATGTCATTCAAATGAAACGGAATGGCCCTGGTACAGTTATGTCGCGCCCATTTCTTGGTTAATAGAGAGTGATGTGAAGGAGGGTCGGGAACATCTTAATTTTTCCGAATGGGAAAATCTGAGGTCCAAGAAAAAAGATGAAAAGAAAGATGAAATTTGGGAACAAATAAGTAAGAGTGAAATGCCCCCAAGTACATATACATTTATTCATACCAATGCAAGATTGGAATTACTTCAACAAAGAGTTATTAAAAAATGGCTCGACAATTCAAATTACATTTTTGACTATTAGAAATAGAAATAATGGGGCAAACTGACAAAATAGCGAACAATGTTCTGGAAGCACGGAAAGAAAAAAGGCGTATTGCTTTAACATCTGTTATTGCCGCTGTATTTCTTGCATCGATGAAATTTATCGTTGGAATAATAACAGGCAGTTTGGGTATTTTATCGGAAGCTTTACATTCGTCGCTCGATCTGGTTGCTGCCGTAATAACTCTTCTTGCTGTTAAGTTTTCCGACAAGCCCCCGGATGAAACCCATCAATACGGACACGGTAAGTTTGAAAATTATTCGGCGCTTGTTGAAACGGGACTCCTTGCAATTACATGCTTTTGGATAATGTACGAAGCCGTAAAAAGATTAGTAACCGGGCACGTCGAAATTGAAGTAACCTTTTGGAGTTTTGCGGTAATTATTATTTCCATTATTATCGATGCTACTCGTTCTCGTGCGTTATATAAAGTTGCAAAGAAACACAACAGCCAGGCTCTCGAAGCAGATGCACTTCATTTTTCCACAGACATTTGGAGTTCAACAGTTGTACTGATTGGCTTGATCGGCGCTTCACTCAATTATTTTTATGCAGATACTTTTGCTGCATTGATTGTTGCTGTTATTGTTTTAACAGTTACTTTCAGACTCGGCAAAAGATCGTTCGATGCACTTGTTGATAGAGCCCCGACCGGTTTAGCGGAAGAGATAAACAAAATTGTTAAAAGCATTCCGGAGGTGAAATTTTACCATGATATTAAAGTCAGGGAATCCGGTCCCTATAAATTTGTTGAAATTAACATCCATGTGAATAAAGATATGACTATCGATGAAGCGCACAAAATTTCTCATGTTGTTGAAAAAGAAATTAAAGATAGAATTAAAAACATAGAAGTGATGGTTCATGCCGAACCGGAAGGATAATCAATCATTAGTGATTTTGTGGTATTATCCTTTCCTTATAAAATTCCATTCATGTCTTGTTCAACTTCCTCCGATTAGCAATCTATGGCTATAATTTCTTAAATTTACGCTCTGTATTTGTAAATTTTACCTCGTATCTCAATTTATCTTTGATATAAGTGAAAATTAAAGGAAAATAGAATGGAAGAGATTAAAACTAACGGAAACGGTGCTTTGGACGAAGTTGAACTCCGTGAATGGCTGGAATCCCTTGAATATGTTTTGCAGTCCGGTGGACCGGAAAAGGTAAAGCAGCTTTTGCACGATCTCGATATGTATGCCCATGAATCCGGTGTTGAACTTCCGTTTACCGCGAACACACCTTATATAAATACTATTTCCGCTGAAGAGCAGCCCCCATTTCC
>CAZRIQ010000208.1:0-5064 GCA_964600175.1 uncultured Melioribacter sp.
TGCCAATTTGTCTGAAAACTCAAACGCAAGAGCAACAGCTACAATTAATCCAATCAGCCCAATTATCTTTCTAACCAATCCGTCCTTAAATCCAAGCACAAAACCGATTAATACAACTATTGCAATGAAGATGTCTAAATAGTTCAATTAGAGCTCAAATATTTTTCAACTGCTTCCTTTACTAATTTTCCCTCTGCTTTTCCCTTTAACATTTTAGCAGCGACAGGCATTAATTTAGGAAAATCTTTCTTTTTATGCGCACCTATTTCTTCTGCAATCATTTTGATCTCGTTTAACAACTCTTCCGGTGAAAGTTGTTTAGGCAGGTATTTTTCAATTATTTTAATTTCTTCTTCTTCCTTCTCCGCTAAATCGTTGCGGTTTGCTTTTTGATATTGTTCAATTGCTTCTTTTCGTTTTTTGGCGGCTGAAGTTAAAATATTAATCTCTATTTCAGGGGTAACCTCTTTGTCTTTGCCGCTTTTTTCATACTCTAATATTAAAGCACGTATGGAACGAATTGTTTCCGTTCTTATCTTCTGTCCGGATTTTAAAGATTCTTTCAGATCGTTGCTGATTTTTTCTTTTAAGTTCATATAAACCTCAAAAAAAAAGGCAGGCCATTTAATCTGATAACCTGCCTCTCTTATAAATATTAAAGTTATTTATAGTTTCAACAAAGTAGAATAGTTTATTCTTAAACAAGAAGCTTTTCTTAGTTCCTGTTGGATATCAGTTACAATACCCATCTCGGAACCCTTGTCAATTCTTAAAGAAACGATGACGTTAGGAAGCTCTACTCTTTTAGAGTACATTATTTTTTGAATATCCTCAAGCTTGACGATACTGTCATTTACCTGTATTCTTCCGTCTCGTCCAACCCATATATAGGAGACTAATCTTTTGTTCTCTATTTTTTCAATGGCTTTTGCTTCAGGTAATCTGAATTGAACAAGTACATCGACTTCTCTCAATGTTGTTGTAACCATAAAGAATAGTAAAAGCATAAACACAATATCCGGTAATGATGCAGTTGGAATATTTGATTTTGCATTCGCTCGTTTTTTCTCAAATTTCATTATTGAATATCCCTAAGTTATTTTTTCACGGATTCAGGTTCGGCAATACTTATGGTAATCGGTATTTTGTCTTTTATCTCTTTCATCTCCTCGCTTCTATCGTCTATATCTACCATTCTCTTCCCAAATCTCTGTTTGGCATATTCATTCCTAACTTCAAAATATGCCTCTTTTACCTGATCCAGCGCCTGAATAAATAAGTTATAACTTGTTTTCCGGTCTGTTTTAACCGATACAACTAACTTTTTGTTTGCCGGTAAATCTATTTTACTTTCAATTCTGGGTCTTAACGTTTTGGAGATTTGAGGTATTGAAATTATTTCATTATTTAAGAGTACATCACCATTTTCATTAATCAATAAAGCAGCAAGACGATCTTTCGATAAAGGAACAAACTGTTGTTGCGAGGGCGGAATATACTCCGGTAAAACCATACCTATGCCTGTATCAACATCTATAACAGTAGAAACAAGAAAGAATAACAATAGCAGGAATGAAATATCTGCCATCGAACTTGTTTGTATCTCAGCTTCCGGTATTCTACGTTTTTTTATTTTAACCATTTTCCAGACTCAATTTTTGATTATTATTTTTTGACCATTTCGTACAATGTATCAATCAACTCAATTGAACTTTCTTCCATATCTGCAACTAAATGGTCAACCTTCGACACAAAATAGTTATAAAATACTTGAAGAATCATAGCCACAACAAGACCGAATAAAGTAGTCAATAATGCTACTGAAATACCGCCGGCAACAATTGACGGGGAGATTTGTGCTGCTTCTTTAATAGCATCGAACGCTTGGATCATACCTTGAACCGTTCCGGTAAAACCCAACATAGGAGCCAGTGAAATAAAAGTAGAAATCCAGATCAACCCTTTTTCCAGGAAACCCATCTCGATTGCGCCATAAGCCATGATTGATTTTTCGGCAGCTTCAATACCTTCATCGGCTCTTAGTAAACCGGCATGAAATACCGAGGCAATTGATCCTCTGGTGTTCTCGCAAAGTTTAACTGCTGCCGGTACTCCGCCTTTCTTAAGGGAATCTTTAACCTGCACAACAAACTTCTTTGTATTAGTAGTAGCCCTTGATAATGTCCAAAATCTTTCGATTGAAAATGCCAAACCAAGCACCAGGCACCCAAGAATAGGCCACATGAATCCGCCGCCTTCAACGAATTTTTGCTGCAAATAGCTCAAAACGCCTTGATCTTGAGTGGCTTGGGCAAAAACGTAGGAAATAAATCCTGTGATCACTGTAATATGCATAAGAAGCAACCTCCAAAATTATTTAAATGATTTTATTGTTCGAGTTGATCCAAAATATGAAATTAAGTTAGCGAAGTCTAAGGATTTGGCGTAAAAAAGTCAATAAATAATTTCGCCTTCAGATCAGCTCTCAACCTTAATTTAACGTACCAAATAGCTTGATAATATTCCCTGTAATAGTTTTATATTGATCAAAAATCTGGGCAACGGCAACAGCTATATTTTCAGGTGTTATAAGCTGCGTTGTGTCCTCGACCCATTCCCTATTTTCTTTTGTGTCAATTATAAACGGAGCCACGGCATTAACACTTATGCCGTATTTTTTGCATTCCAAAGATAGCGTTTCAACCAAATAATTTAATGCATTTTTTGATGCACCATAAGCTGCCTTACTTTTCTGAGGAGAGAATGCTGATACGGCACTTGTAAAGCAAATCGATCCGCCGGCAGTATCTTTTACATTACTTATAAAATGTTTTGCCAGAAGAAAAGATGTATTCAGATTTATGTTGAACATTTTTAACCATTCGTCATAGGGCATGTCTTTTATTTCCGTTCCACCGTAAAATCCGCCTACTGTACTGAACAAGAAGTAAGAATTAGATTTGCTGAACTCTATTTCTTCAAATATTTTTTGAACGTTAGATTCTTTTGATAAATCTTCGGATAATATTTGTTTTACATTTTTCTTTTGGTCGGAATCAACTTCTACTCCTCTCCTAGATATTAAGTAATAATTTTCATAGTCTCTTTCGAAAAATATTTTTAACGAACCGTAACCCAAGCTGCCGGATGCGCCTGCGATTATTATATCTTTCTTCATTTGTTTTTCCTTTCAAATAGTTCGAAGCAAGCTCCTACCGGGAAATGATCGCTGTATCCTCCCAAATATTTATTCCCGTAGTAAGTCGGCAGCGGTCCACTCGAATCATTTCCTTCTTCTTCCAACATAAAAGAGGGTTTCACAATTTCAAAGCTGTCGCAAAAATAACCCAGACTTTTCCTTTCGAGTAAACTGCCGGAGATTATTATTTGATCAAACAAATACCATTCCTTTTTGTATCGATAAGTCCCAAGTCCCAATTTATAGTCGGAATAAGAAAGATTATAAAGTGAATTTTCATCCGGTAAGGTTATTTTCGAGCAACTTGTAGTATCTACTTTTAATTTTTGTAAAACCGATTCGTCCACAGGACCGTCGTTGAAATCTCCAAGTATAATGATTTTATTTTTAGAATTTACTTGCAGAACACTGTCTACATTTTTCTTCAATGTCTCGGCAGCAATATCTCTTTTATTTTCGGTTGCTTCTACACCGCCCAATCTCGAAGGCCAATGATTGACATAAACCTGAAGCAAATCATTGTCTGCTTTATATATTAGAGTAACATGAAGAATATCTCTTGTTGGTTTCCCGTTCGGCAGTCCAACCGGAATTTTTTCTACATTTTGAATGTCGAACATATTTCTGTCATAAATCAATCCTACGTCAATTCCTCTTGGATCGGGAGAATCTCTATGAACAACAATGTAATCTCTATTCCTAAACTTGTATACAATATATTTTAGAACCATCATGTTTTCAACTTCTTCAAAACCGATAATATCCGGGCCCTTTCCGTCATTCATGAAATGCATAACGTCTGATAGATTATCGATTTTCTTCATAAATTTTTCTTCTGTCCATTGTTTTTTACTCGTCGGGAGGAACTCATTATCGTTTGTTAAAGAATCGTCAAAAACATCGAAAAGGTTCTCTAAATTCCAGTTGGCAACGTAGACAAAACTTTCTTTCTGCTTATCCTGAGCAATAATAAAATTCGGGATTAGAATAATAGAAAGTAATATTGCAGTTAGATATTTTTTCATAGGTATAAACATTAATCCTATTTTTTGATTAATTTCTTACGGCAAATTAAAAAGTAACTTTTCAGCAACTCATTTCCGATGCTATGAAAAATAATAAAAAGAAATTTGTTTTGGTCGATTCAATGTCCCTCGCTTATAAAGGGTATTTCGCTTTCATTAATAGGCCGTTATCGACCAAGTCCGGCGAACCGACTTCGGCAGTTTTCGGCTTTGTTAATCAACTATTGAAAATAATAGAAGACACTAAGCCCGACTACATCGTTGTAGCTTCGGATTCGAAAGAAAAAACCTTCCGGCATGAAATGTATGAGCACTACAAATCTTCCCGCCAAGAAATGCCGGAAGATATGGTTCCGCAGTTGAAAAGAATAAAAGAGATCATTGCGGCGTTCAATATTCCCTTTTATATTTTGCCGGGATACGAAGCAGACGACATAATAGGAACTGCATGTAAAGTTGCCGAGGAAAAGGGCTTTATTTGCTATGCGATTACCCCAGACAAAGACTACATTCAATTAATCACCGAAAACGTTTTTGTAGTTAAGCCGGGCAAATCGACCGACGAAATCGTAATTCTCGATAAGAAAAAAGTTGAGGAGGATTTGGGCATCGAACCAAACCAAATGATTGACTACCTTGCTCTAATCGGCGACAAATCGGATGACATTCCGGGCGTTGCAGGCGTTGGAGAAAAAACCGCACAGCCGTTAATACAACGTTTCAAAAGTATTGAAGGAATTTACAAAAACATAGATAAGATTGAGAAGAAGGGTGTCAAGGCAAAGCTGGAAGAAAATAAAGAGAATGCGTTTTTGTCAAAAGGTACTTTGCCAATAGGAA
>CAZRIQ010000209.1:0-5060 GCA_964600175.1 uncultured Melioribacter sp.
TTTCCCTTTTTGATTTTAGCAGCGAAGAAAACAAAAGGCAGCGTATAAACATCTTCAGCAAAAAATATTTTAGAAGAATCATTAAATAGTTCTTTCGTCAGGATTACTGCAAATTTCAAATAGAAAAATAAATGTGTACCGCTGCGTCTAAGCTTAAAAACTTTTACGCCGTTCGATATCTTATCTTTATCAATTGTCCGCCAGTCAAACGAAATAACAGAGACTTCAAATCCGTCGCTGCGCAACGAATCGGTAAGATTGGTTATCCTGGAATCGTGGTAGGGATTACCGAGAAATGATATGCATATTTTTTTTGTCATAAAGTGAAGAATACTATTTAAAGTTTAATTTGAAAAGTATTCCTCATAATAGTCTTCGCATCAAACTTTTCTTTGAACTCTATAAGACTCATACTCGGAGTCATCGGGTTCTCTGCTTTTGTATCCTGAGAAACACCAATATCGACATAACCGTAGCCGTTTTCTGTGCAATACTTAACAACATCATACATCACGCGTTGGATCGGTTTGTATTCAGCATATTCATAGAGAAGCATATTGTAAAAACACAATGCAACATTTTTATTCGGGAAGAACATCAACGAACCGCCGATCGGTTTGTCTTTGTAATAAACCATGAACAGTTTTAACATGTCCGGCAGCAGTTCCTTTAACCTTAACAAGTCGTCATAACTATGAGTTGGTTTAACATCGTGCCGGGATTTGTTTTCAATAAGAATCGGGTAGAACTCATCGTAGCGTTCATTTACCTCTACCTTCAAATTAAAATCCTTCATTGTTTTTCTTACATTTCTTCTAACTGTAGGAGAAAACCTCTGTAAGATATCTCTCTCCTTATCAAGTTTAATTGCGCTTGAAATGTAATGAAGCTGGTAACCGAAACCCTGCCACAGCATTGCAAAGTCTAAATTTTGGTTCTGATATGTTTCGTAAATCATTGGGGCAGGAGTAAGTAAAAATTCTTTAATACCGTTCTTTTTTCCGTAATTCAAAAGCGATTCGACTATTTCCATCGACTCCGAAAATTTGATATCTCTCGTAACAATCGAACCGTAGCTTGCACCGATCGGAGATTCGAACAGACCATTTCCTAGCAGTGAACCGGGAAGTACGGCAGCTAACTCTCCTTTTTCCAAAAACATCAAATGGTTGAAAGTGAATTTGCCGGGAGTGTGATAGTCAAGGAATTTTTGGAGATGAAACATCGTTCCGTTATTCGATTCGAGAACAAATTGATCCCACTTGTCTTTCCATTCAATCGTATAGGGAATTACTTCCATCAACAAACCTCTTTTGCAGCAAAATTGAATTCAAGTATTTCTCAAAACTGACGTAAAAATAATTAATTTAATTCTAAGAACGAATCTATCTGAAAAATTAATCGTAAATAAAGTAGGTTTTGCGGTTAGAACTTGTAAGTAAGTGTTATAATTTGCGAATCGCCCAGCCCGTATTTGTAAGGAACATAAGCATAATCGATATTAAGAGAGTTCCATTTCAACCCGAAGCCGGCACTCAAACCTTTTGAATCGTAGCCGGTTGCATATCCGGCACGAAGAAATAAGAAGTCGTTATAAACACCTTCTGCCCCGATATGCAAATGGTTTTCATTTATATCAAGATATTTTTGGTAGCCGGCAATTATATTTAATCCGGTTTTAACAGAGTCGAAATGAAAAGAATATGCACCGCCGAATCTGAGATCTTTAGGAAGTTTCGTTTCTTCATTTCTCAATTTATTTAACGAGCCGAGATTTCTAAGAGATGCACCGAGTTCAAGTCCCTCTACCAAACCTTTATAAGTAACACCTACATCGAATCCAATTCCGTTTGCATCATCTGTATAAAGATTTTCATAGAGATATTTAAGCGATATACCCGCCGAGACGTTCTCATCTATTTGATAAGCCGACGACAAACTTCCCATAAAATAATGTGCGTCGAAAGTTGAAAGCGCCGGACCGGGTTTCTCACGCACTTCGATATTTGCAATAGAAGTTGTATTTATCCCGATAGCAAACGGGAGTCCGAATGCTGAAAAGCCGGCAGCGAACATTTCGGAAGAAACATCGGTGAAAAGCGAATTATGTGTAAAAGATAATTCCGGAGAAGTTAATGTAGAAAGTTGCGCCGGGTTGTAATTCAACGCTGTTAGATCATTAACACCGACTACACCTAAATCACTCATTGCAACGTTTCTTGCACCGAATCCAAGTTTAAGAAAAGACAAGCCGGTATTGCCTGCGCTTTGTGCAAACATAAGACTTGAAAAAAATATTAATGAAATAAAAACTTTTTTCATGTGCAGTTAAAAATTAAAATTGACACCAAGGATATGAGAATCGCTTGAAGAATAAGGTTCGATAACAAATGCATAATCCACACCAACTTTCAGACTACTGAAAGCGTAGAAATACGAAAATCCAAATGAGGGTCGAGCCGGTGAATCGAAATTGCTTATGTCGATCTTATCTATTCCTGCTCTTAAATACAAATCTTTGTAGATGTTGTATTCGGCACCTGCCCTTATATAATTTGTCTTCGCATTACTGTTTTCAAATTCAACGGCGGTTATCAAACCGATACTCTTAAAGTTGTATGCCGCGCCGATTTTTCTCAACAAAGGGAAAACATCCCTTGTATTGTTACCAGCCGAACCGTAAAGATTGCTTGTGTCCCACGTGTATTTACTGTCAATATCGGCAAGCATTAGTGATATAGTTAGATTTTCATTGAACGAATAGATAGCTCCAATATCCAAACCGAACCCGTTTGAAGTTACACCTTCATATAGCTTGAAGTAATAGAATTTGAAAGCGATACCAACAGCAACTTTATTCGAAAACTTACTTGCCAGCGCAAGGAAAAACTGGTTTTCGGAAGACGATACATTTCCCAAATCCATTCCTTGAGAATCTCTCAGATTAATATTTGAAACGCCTGCATTAATCAGCCCGACACTAATTCCGGCGGTCGATTTTCGTTTATTGTCGTCTCCTCTCAATTTCCCAAATTCAAATTTTCTTGTGAAATTCACAAAGTTAAGCGTACGATCCAACGATAGAAACGAATAAGAAGTCTGGAATGAATTCCCTTCTTGAAAAACCGAAAGCGCAGGATTGTAATATGACGATAAGTGTCCGGTTGTAACAGCAGACATTGCATTTCCCATTCCCATTCCGCGGGCACCGAAACCTAACCGGCTGAAAGCACCTGCAGTACCGGAAATCTCCGAAAATTGCGGCTGCGCTTGTATCGAAAGACCAAGACACAGAAATATAAACAACGATATTTTACAAAAAGTTTTTTCCATTACATCAGCACAATTATTTTTCCAAATACTGGTTTGGCGGAACCGGCATCGATTCTATAAAAATAAACCCCGTTTGCAACTATTCTTCCGTTTTCATCACGACCGTCCCATATATTCAAGTTATCTGTGCCGGCTCTTCTCGGGATATTTTGAATAACTGTTTTAACAAGGTTCATCCCGAAGTCGAAAATCCGGATTGTTACATCGGCATCTTGAGAAATATTGTATTTAATGCTCAACTTTTCATCATCAGGAGAAAACGGATTAGGAAATGCAATTGAAGTGTTTTCCTGTACAGCTTCGCCCGAAGCGATATAAACTTTCCAGCTTCCTTGCCAGAATCCGTTTGTTTCGTTTAATCTAGCCAGCCCATTTAAACTTCCAATCCAAATATCTGTCGAGCCGTCTTCCCTTCTCTTCGTGTTGGCACATCTAAAGTCGTTCGTGTTGATGCTGATCTTTGTTTGGTCGTCGATAATTTCCGGAGAAGCAATCCATGTTGCACCGTCGTTACTCGTTCTGAATAAACCGCTTTCGGTAGCGGCAATTACGTCTGCCCCGGTCGGATTATCAACCGGTCCGTCATATTTGAATCCGAAACCAAGCGTACGTGAATCGTATAAAGACGTACTCCACGATTCGCCTTCATCGGTAGTTCTACTTACTGCCCAATACTCGGTAACTCCTTCGGCTTTCCATGTTGCAGCCCAAATCGAGTTGTCGGCTCTGTTCAGCCTAATCGTAAGAATATGATTGCCGCTAATCGGTTTCTCTTCGTTTGCATGATTAAATTTAACCCAGCTTACTCCGCCGTCAGTAGATTTATTAATTCCGCCGGCAGTACCGACAAAAATTGTCCCGTCGGATAAAGTGAGAATAGAAAATCCGATATGATTCAAATACGCTTCGGGACCAAAGTCGCCTGCAACAGGCTGTAAAGAAAAATTTAAAGTGTCATCTGAAGGTTTGATCGAGTCAAGGTAATCCGGCGGCAATACAACTCTTTGCCAGGTTTCTCCTTGATTAGTAGATTTTCTCAACCCGCCCGCATTTGTTACTATCCATACAGTACCGGTCGTAAAGGCAATATCCCTAATAAAATTTTGAACCGGTGTAGTTACAGGCAATGCCCTAATGTGATGACTGCCGTAAGTGATGCTTGAATCGCCCGGGTCATCAATAGGTTGATCGATTTTTGTCCAGGTGGCACCTTCGTCGGTTGTAAAACGCAGCCCGGTACCAACCGGCAGATCCGAACCATTTTGCGTTTCAAAATGCCATGTAGCTGCCCAAATTGTTCCGTTATCGTCTGCAACAGTGGCAACACTTTCGGTTCCGAAGTCTTCCGAGTTGTAGTAATTTATCCAGCTATCTCCGTTGTCCGTTGATTTGCTCAGTCCGTTACCGGTAGCAAGCCAAATTGCGTTATCGGTTATTAATATTTTTTCTATAGTGTTGCTTGTCGGTGCAGCGTCGTTTGTTTTTTTCAAACGACCGCCGGTTAAATCAAAACTCGTAGGTACGCTTTGAGCAAACAAAGCAGTAAAGCCAAAAAGAAGGAATAATATTACACACTTGTGTTTCATCACTTCACTAACATGTTTTTAGTTATTACGTTGCTGTAATTGCCTTCCCAATCGACAGCCTGGAATTCAAACTTCCAGATACCTGTGGGTGCAGTATCGCTGAAAGAATTCGCAAATGAATAAGTGCCGTCATGAGCGGTT
>CAZRIQ010000210.1:0-5050 GCA_964600175.1 uncultured Melioribacter sp.
CGAAAGATTCCCGGCTTGGGATGGCAAAGATTTCACGGACTTACCGCTGCTTCTTAAAGCAAAGGGCAAATGCACAACGGATCATATTTCTCCTGCGGGTCCATGGTTAAGATTCCGCGGTCATCTCGATAACATTTCCAAAAACATGTTTATGGGTGCAATTAATGCATTTACGGGAAATGCTGGGGAGGCAAAGAATCAATCTACAAGTGAATACAAAAAAGTCCATGAGGTTGCCCGCGAATACAAAGCGAACGGAACCGGATGGGTAGTAGTCGGGGACGAAAATTACGGCGAAGGTTCAAGTCGTGAACACGCAGCAATGGAACCGAGGTTTCTCGGCGGGAAGGCAATAATCGTTAAAAGCTTTGCCAGGATTCACGAAACGAACTTGAAGAAACAAGGAATGCTTCCTCTCACTTTTGCCGATCCGAATGACTATGACAAAATTCAAGAGGATGATAAATTAAGTATAGTCGGATTGAAAGACTTTGCATCGGACAAACAACTGAAGTTGGTTATAAAACACAGTGACGATTCGACTGATGAAATAATGTTGAATCATTCATTCAACCCTGGACAAATTGCATGGTTCAAAGCCGGCAGCGCGTTGAATTTGATTGCTGAGAAAATGAAAAACTAATAAGTAAGCTGAACAAATAACAGAAGTTGATTAATATGTGAGACGGTTATTTCCCGTCTCTTTTTTAGATCACTGAGTTCTCCAGGCAATCTTATCTCCCTCTTTTATTCCATGTCTTTCACAATAACCGGCATTTACTTCAACCACATACTTGGCAGGTTTACCGGAGGAATAAGACTGCTCGGAATACGGTGTAGTATTCTCATGGATTTTTACAATCTCCATATTTGAGTTTGCAAAGATCATATCGAGCGGAAGGATAGTATTCTTCATCCAAAATGATTGCGGTGCATCGGCGGGAAAGATAAAAAGCATACCTTGATTCTCAGTCATTTTATCTCTAAACATTAATCCTAATTCTCGTTTCTCATCGGTATCGGCTATTTCAATATCTATCTTGGAAATGAACGTGTCTTTTTGATTTGCGAACGACAACTCCCCGTTTTTCTTGAAAGAATACGCCGTATAATTGTTCACGGCTTTTTCCAGTGCATTATCCTCCGAGGATTGTTTATTCAATATAAATTGGGATAGAGCAAAATAAACAACGAACGCAAGCAGAACCATTCCAATGCCGACTTGAAGAAATAAATTTTTCTTTTTGACCGGTTTCTTTAAAGATTGAGTTTTATTTTTCGACATAATTTTATAAATGAGATTGTTTGAGAAAATTTGGATTTATTGTATTCACAATCAAAGTATAAAGATCATTCACACCGTTCAGAAACAGCGCAGATAAATTTAATAAAATTCATTCGAAAATTATGGTACAGAAAATAATCGAAAAAGAAAAAATTAGTTTAAGCAGTATTCAGCATAGGTGACTTAAACAACTAAAGACTTAGGATGAAAATCTTTTTCAATTTTATATCATCTCGATAAGTATTTCCTTTGTTTTTCTTTCTAACCTCTCCCTCCCCCTCTCCTTGGTAAGGAGAGGGCTGGGGTGAGGTCTAAACATCTATAAATTTAGTTCAACAACTCTCTTAGAATTTTCAAACGTGATTTGAATTTTCTTCTTGTTAAGCAGACTATTAGGAATCATCAAAACATTTTTGCCTGGGTAGATTGTTTTGGAAATCTCAATTTTCGAATCGCCGGAGGAAATCTTGATTCCTTCCTTCTGCTTTGCGAAAAGCAAAATCTTAGAACTATCATTCGACCCCTTTAACAATACCGGGTTTTCAAACATATCGTCCAGAGTTGCAAACAAACTCAGCTCGTTAAATTTTACGTTAACTACATTCGACGATTTCAAGCTTTCGTTCCATAGTCTATTTAATGTCTTCAAAGTAAAATAATAATTGATTCTCTTGGGTTCTTTAATACCAAGCGTAATCGAATTCCGGGCATCCTCAACAATATCAAGCAAATGTTCCGGATCAGTTTTGGAAGTCATAGAAGGCAAATTATAAAGAGCGTAATAACTCACGCTATCGTTGCGGGATTTAGCCTTCTCCGTTTCCCACGAAAGAGTAATTAAACTCGGATTGCTACCGTGCCGCGAGTAAATTAAATTGTATGGTGGTGAGGGTGCAAATCCGTCAAGCCAAGCCATAGACGCTGGAAAAGTTCTGTACGTGAATAATCTGAAATTATAATCTTTTATGTTCGAATACCGGAAGAAACTAATTCCGTCGCAGCCCAAAGTCCTCGTGTAACCGACAATTTTGTTAAGCTGCTCTTTCACATTGTCTTTATATGCACCGACGCCGATTATTATACTCCTGTTGAAATTATGCTCGGTCCAATCTTTTGCAATTTTTGTGAAGTCCGGTTGATCATTTATTCCCCAATAAACCTGCGGAACCAAATAGTCAACTATACCGTTCGCAAGCCAGCTTCTTGAATCTTGATAAACATCACCGTAGCCTTCAAGATTATATGAACCTTCTTCATTCTTGTAAATCCCGACGGGCGCCGCACCGATTTTTACATAAGGTTTGATCGACTTCACTTTCTCATAAACCAGTCTAACAATATCTGTAATATTATCTCTTCGCCACTGGTCCTTCGACTTTCCTTTTCCGTAAACACTGTATGAAAAAGTATCATCGAAATTTTTGCCGGGATAACGGATAAAGTCCATCTGGATTCCATCGATGTCGTACTTCTCCGCTATCTCGGAAATTAGATCCGACAAATATTCCCGCACTTCCGGCAAGCCGGGATCGAGCCAGTAACTTGTATTACCGTTGCTTTTATCTTCAACAATCCATTCCGGTTTTCTCTGAGAAATGTGATCGGGGGATTTTAGAATATAAGTCTCGGTACCGGAAAAACATCTTACAACATTTACCCATGCGTGAATTTCAAGTCCGCGTTTATGAGCCTGTTCAATTGCATACTCGAGCGGATCATAAGATGCATTACCACCCACTTTGCCGGTGATATACGGTGAGAGAGGATCGAAGGAAGATTTGAACATTACCGTTCCGCTGCTTCGCACCTGAAAATAGACCGTGTTCAAATTCTTCGATTTTATATTCTCGAAAATTTCATTCAGTGCAGCTTTTTGTTTTTGTTCGTCGTACGTCGGAGGCGGCCAATCGAGATGAAAGTTTGTGGAAACCCAAACTGCCCGTGTCTCTCTTTCAATTTGGGAATATATTATTGAAAAAGAGAGGAACAGAAAAACGATAATGAATTTGATTTGTATTCTCTTCAAAACTTTCACTCTATTTGAAATGTTGAATCCCTTTTTCAATTGCGAAAGTTACATCTTGTTTTTTCGCTTCAACATCTACAAGTATCTTCCCGACATCTTTCAATAAGACAAATCGAATATTGCCGTATCGGTTTTTTTTATCTGCAAACATCGCCTTGTAGATATTTTCCTTCTTTATTTTTTTCAGAGCAATATACTTTTTAAGATTCAACGGGAGTTTCAAGTATTCATTCAATTGTTTGTTCGTAATCAAGCCGAGTTTGTTCGATAAATAAAATGAACATGCAAGCCCAACGATAACCGCCTGTCCGTGTTTAATTTTGAAGTCCTCTACATATTCAATAGCGTGCGCAAAAGTGTGACCGAGATTCAAAATTTTCCTTAAGCCGCTTTCCTTCTCATCGCTTACAACAACTCCACCCTTGAACTTAACCGAAGTCGAAACCAGCTCGATAATATCTTTTTGAGCCGGTTTATTAATCTTACGGCTCAACCGGTTCACATAATTATAAAACTTATTGTCTATGAGGTAAGCATATTTAATTATCTCGCCGAAACCACAAATTACTTCTTCTTCCGGGAGAGTCTTGAAAAATGCAGTGTCTATAAAAACAGCTTTGGGTTGATAAAAAGCGCCGATCTGGTTCTTGTAATTATTAAAGTTGACACCCGTTTTACCGCCGACGGAACTATCCGCTGCTGCGAGAATTGTAGTAGGAACTTGAATATAAAGCACGCCCCGCAAGTAAGTCGCCGCAGTAAAGCCGACAATGTCGCCGGTTACACCGCCGCCGATTGCAACCAGCAATGCGTCCCTGCCGAAATTCTTTTTAAGCAATTTGGAATAGATTTTATCGACTGTCGCTAATCTCTTGTTCGTTTCGTTTGCCGTGAGAATGTACTGGTCATATCTACCCTTAAAACTTTTCTTCAGCTTCTCAATTTGCCTGCGGTGACAAACATTGACTTTGGAATCGATGACGAAGAAAATATTTTCGGGAAGATTCCGTTCGGTAATTAAGCCCGGCAAACCGGTTATATAATTCGTCCCGATAAAAACCGGGTAATTATTCTGCGGAACTTTAACGTCAATTTTTTTCATAGTACAGTTTCTTTATTTCTTTTGCGAGTTTATCCACGGTAATGCCGAGCGGATTTTCTTCCGAGTCGACAACAATATCGGCATTTTCATAATACTTCTTTCTCGTTTCGAGCATCTCTTCAATTCGAGTTACGAATTCGTCTTCGTTTTCTTCATTCAGTACCATATCCCGAAAAAGCGGACGGTCAATTTTATTTTTCAGTCTTTTGTAAAGAGTATGGGTAGACACTCTCAGGTAAACAATTTTCCCGGTTCGTTTAAGAAGATTGTAATTCCGGGACTGAATAATAGTCCCGCCTCCAAGTGAAATGATAACTCCTTTCTCTTCGGTGAGCCGTGTGAGAATTCTGTTTTCCAAATCACGGAAGTAATCTTCACCTTTCTCTTCAAATATTTGAACAATTGTCATCTTCTCTTCTTCTTGAATTTCCTTATCGAGATCATAGAAATTCAATCCGAGCACATTTGCAAGTATCGGTCCAATTGTGCTTTTCCCGCTTGTCATAAATCCGGTTAAATAAATTCTTGCTTCTTTCATAGTTCAAGGCTTAAAGAACGGAAATAAATATAATTAATTAATTCCAAAATGGAGAGATAACTATAAAATGTGGTCCGACAGATTGCCTTGATAAAGAGA
>CAZRIQ010000211.1:0-2922 GCA_964600175.1 uncultured Melioribacter sp.
CTCCCAGTTTGACTGAAAGCGGTGTACCGTTAAAATTTGATTGATTAGGTTCGGTAAAAGGAAAATTCTCAGCTTCGGCACCTTCGGAATTATATGCTTCAAGCTTATCGCCGTTATTAAAAAGAATATAATTTGCACCATTGTTGAATAAATCCGAAACAGAAAAACTCTCTATATCAACCGGCGTCTTGATCTGGAAATGATTCCGGATGTTACCGTCAGCAATAACATAAAAGTTGTTTCCATCAGTCAAAACTATATTGACGTAGCCGCCGTTACTATCTTTTGTAAGGGCACACTTCTTGGCATTGTCCGGAAAATCTATCTGCGTTCCGTTTTTATCTGAAAAAGAATTTGCAGTAATGAACGAATAATAATCGTTGCCGAACGCCGAACAAACCTGTACAACCGGCTCATTACTTAGTTTGGAATAAGAGCCTGCGCCAATACTGTTGGAGTTTTGTACCAATCCTTCCAGATCAGCTTCCAGTACACTTCCGTCTTGAGTACCGCAGAGCAGCATCAGTTTATTATTTATGATATTGAATGTGATTGGTGAAGAAACAGTAGAACTTAAATTAAAGTTCTTAGCCAACTCACCTTGACCATCATTCGCATAAACATTCAATTTCTGATTTAATGACCCGGCAACATACTCAATCCCGTCTTTCAGAATTGCGGCAGGTAATTGATCGCTGAAGTTATTGATTGTCTTCAATACGTTACCGTATTTATCCACTCTAACCAAATCGTTATTCACCATTAAGAATAAATCTTCGCCGCTGCCGTTGTATGGAACTACTATTGAATGCGGTGAAGCTCCTATATTCAGTTTTGTCTCAGAGACTAATGCCAGGCTGCTATCCGAGTAACTCAATTGAAACGACATTTTATTACCTGAAGCAGAAAAGTCTGAAAAGGTAATCAAACTATTCGCACCGGTATAAGACATCGTACTTGGTTTGGTAGACGGACCAAATTTATTTTCATAATATTTGGACGTATTACCCGCATACCACAAATCCTCTTGAGTAGCTTCGCCGTCAACCTGATCGCCAAGGATATCCGTGAATACTTGACCGATATCCGGTATGCCGTCGGCTTCCACAACAGAAACGCCGCGATGATTTATATCCGTATTAATTTTATTTTCAGCTAACTTTTCGGAAATAACTTTATCATCTATATGCCAAATAACTATTCCGCTTCCGGGTAATGCCCAGTCAAACTCGTCAACATCGGTTACCACACCTTTCAATGTATCTGCCAAATACCATTCATAACCCGACTGGTCTTCATCCGATTTAAACTGCAAAGTACGACCTCCCAGCATATACGTAACAATAGAACCATCTTTATGAACATCTCTCTGCCTATTTTCAACTAAATAATATTCAGAAGAATTAATGGGTATTTTTAGAATTGTAGTATCGGAAATGGAAGCTGCTAACCGTGCAATTAAATCGATGTTTTGGCTCGCATAAGAGACATTAAGGGTAACCGGTTCCACCCAATCCAAATAAATTTTCTCCCACGGGGAAGGTTCAGGCGGGAATGCCCCGCTGTAAGCAAAGATCGATGCACCGTCCATCAAACCGAATCTTCCAATTGCACTTCTCCCGGTTTCGGTATTAAATAAATCGGGAAGGCCCAAATAACTTGCAATACTCGAAACTATTAATCCATTTGTTGTTAGCTGAACCAAAGTCGTAGCATCTAATTGTACAACCTCACGCGATTCGGTAGAAGGTAAGACCATCGTATTTTTAATTTTTGTATTCCCCGCAGTAAAACCGTCAAAGGAATTACCAAAAACCGATTGAAGCGATTTCAATCCAAGATATATCGAAGGTATATCTCGTTCATTGCCTAAACTGCCCGGTACCTGTACGTCCCTTCCCACGCCTGCATGAAAAATTGTAAACAGATCGTATTTACTAAAATCGAAATTACCGTAAGATTGATTTACTTTCTCCCAAACTTCTTGTGCAAAAGAACAAAGATTGGTCAAGTCGTTGGGAGATTGAATAGTCGGGGAGTAATCCCTCATTATTTTAGAAACTGTAACAACATTCGGCAGTACATAGTAAGAGATATTTAGCTTACCGCCTGAGACTTTCTCAAAATAATTTTTTGCAAAATCGAGATGATGAGAAAAGTAATTTGCATCGAACGGTAAAGGGTCGAGAATAGTATCCCCGTAATCCTGAGAATAGATTGAACCGAAAGTGCCGTCGCCGGACGTTGTTTCGTCGTTATCTTTCTGAAACTCGACCATTACTGCAAGTATTCTAACGGTATCCTGCGAAGACACCCTTTTAGGCTTGAGTTCAGGGTAATAATTCAATTTACCCGTAAAAGATTGGGCAGTAAGACTGCCCAATCCAAACAACATGAAGAAAAAAAATATTTTCTTTTTCATCTAATTTATATTCCGCGTGGAAATCCTTTTTCAGTCTGGGGTTTACTTCCCCAGCCAATAAGAAGTGTAAATCTCAAAGTATTATTGAGAGGTTGATTTTCCCCATTCTTAAAAACATCTGTCGTAATGTAGCTGAAATCAAAACCGTAGATATCGTACCTAATACCTGCGCCGAAAGTGACAAATTTTCTATTCCCGTGATCCGGATCTTCATAGAAAAATCCCGCTCTTAAAGCGAACATGAAATCTTCCGGTCGACCATACCAATACTCAAGCCCCATCGAAGTATCGAATGTCTTCAGTACTTCGCTGAAAGGCTCATTCGTCCATGAAGTAATAAGCGCTTTATAAAATTCATCCCTTTGTACAGAGGCTGTATTATAAGCTGTTGTATCTTGACCTGTCAGTCCCTGATCCGTATGAGCAGCTCCCCTATCAACCAGCAGTCTGCTGAAATCAACTGTATAGGTAAGCGAATTGTAGTCGTCCTGGAAAGGTAT
>CAZRIQ010000211.1:2932-5036 GCA_964600175.1 uncultured Melioribacter sp.
ATTTTGCGGAATCGGATCTGCCTGCGCCTGATCTATATAATAAATTTTAGGACCGATGTTGCTGATATTAAGACCTGCACTAAACCTGTTGCCGAAATCGCCAATCAATGGAAGATCCAAATGTTCGGGACGCCACATTGCAGCAATATCAAAACTAACTGAAGTTGCAACTCCTTTCCCCTGTTCCTGTTCAGTCGGCTGATCGGCAAGACGGCTGTGAATTAATCTGAAGTTGAATCCAAGTCCCCAATCGTTGCTTATCTTAGTTCCGTACCCAACGGTTACCGCAACGTCGTAAGAACTGAACGTTCCGATTGGATCCGGAGAACTCGAGTTTGTCCTTACAAATTTACCGTAGTTCATGAATGTAATACTGGAAGTAATACTTCCACCCAAAGATTCAATATACTGACGGTAAGTTGCGTAATCATAAAACAAGTCCAGATTAAACTGCGGGAGCCAGTTACTATGCGTAAATGTTACTTCCGAACCGGATTGAAACGCAATACCGGCAGGGTTCCAAAATATTGCTGCCGAGTTATCAGCTAAACCGGCACCCGATTCCCCGATACCGCCCGCTCTTGAATCCGGTGCCAATAAAAGAAATGGAACCGCGGTTTCACCTTGTGCAAGAATCCTTCCAGACCATCCATAAGTCAACAATATCGCTGCTGCTATTAACAAAACCCTTTTCATTTATGTTACCTCCAAAAAATATTATTCCGATTGATGTTTTGTAATTTTATCTAATTACCGCCAATTTTCCAAGTGCATTTTGATTGTACTCACCGTCGGCCGATTGAACTATTAATTTGTAAAGATACGTTCCATTCGCGAGCGAATTTCCGTCTTCATCTCTTCCATCCCAATCTATTCTAACGAACTTATCGGTTATATAATCTTCTTCAATTTGTTTGATCATCCTACCGGCTATTGTATATATTTTTATTTTGACATTTATCGGTTTAGTCAAATTATGCTGAAAAGTAAAAGTTGTATTCGATGAAAAAGGATTGGGATAGTTGACTATATCTCTTAATACCAAATTATCGCCGGAAACAACTGTAAAATATACATCTTTAGTTGAAAGATTGTTGAAGACATCCCAGGCTTTTATTTTAATATCATAATCTCCAGGATCAAAACCGGTAAACTTGTATTGAATGATACCCGATTTCCCGTTTGAATTGAGATCGCCAACAAAATAATTTGAGAAGTCAATTGGGTTACTCTCATCTCCGTTTAGAATACCTTCCAATTTATGTCCGATACCCGTACCGGTCGTGTTCAAACCGGTTGCATCGGATAATTTTACGAACAATGTAAAGTCGGAGTTTACGAGATACGAATTTTTTTCGGAAAGATCGTCAAAATAAATATCAATATTCGGACCTTTGCCGTCGTTTACAGCATTTGGGTTAGTGCCGCCGACAATTATTTTGTTTGTATACCCAATCCCGTCATTTGTATCATTATAGATGTAAGAAACTATTTTCCCATTTTGATTTTCATAAGAAATATCTTTCGGAACAACAAAGCCCGTTTGGAACAAACCGTTTTCAGCATTTACACGCCCGCGATAGATCAATCCACCTTGAATCGTAACTGTATAATTCATTTCTTTTATATAAACCTTGCGATCCGAATCGTACACACTGATAATCGCATCGCCGTTAAAATTATCTATTGTATTATCGCTATTGCGTACGCTTCCTTTGATATTTACTTCGCCCAAAGCATTGATTTGAACATTAGTATTCAAAGCCGAATGATTTACCGAATCGATCGATGCAAGACCTTCGGGCTGGTCGAGTCTAATAGTAGGGTCACAAAACAAATCGTATTTTTCATCGTTATCTTGTGTTCTGAACTGCTTTGTAAGAAAATATGCCTTACCGATTCTAATAGGTAAATTACCGATATCTTTCGTTCTAAAAATATTGGTATATAATGAATCATTAATTGCAGCATTAGAATCAGAATAAACAACTCGGCATGCCGTAAACCCTCCTATTGCTCCCGAGTTAGGTTTATTAACCAATTCATCCGTAGAACTTGGTTCAGTCGGACTATCGTATAAACCGAATGCACATGTTGCAGCAGT
>CAZRIQ010000212.1:0-5034 GCA_964600175.1 uncultured Melioribacter sp.
AATACAAAAAATACATGATGCGGCAATTTATGAAAGATAAATGGAAGCGTTCTATATACGACATTAACAGTCAAATGAACGAATTAAAAGAAGAAATTGAAAAACCATCATTATAAAGAGGTAAAAAATGAAAACGACAAAATTGATTTTATCAACGGTCTTTTACTTTGGATTGCTGAGCGGAATGGTCTTCGCTCAAGATGATGTAACTGTTCCAACCCCACCTCCGGAACCTTTTATAGGAACCGGATTCAATTATATGTCCCAACAAGATGAGCAGGAGGCATTAAAAAAAGTTCCGGCTAATTTAAGAGACGATCTTGAGTTTATAAAGAAAAATAACAAATCAAAATATTACCAGTTATTACAGGATGTCAGATTCAAACGCTTCTTTAACTCCTACACAACCGGTGCATCGGCATTTTATATCGATGAAAATAGAAATAAAGATAAGGATACTTTTTCGAAGGAGAACGAATTGAACATACAGAGCGAGGTGCTCGCAATTAAATATAAAACCGCCGATGCCTCGAATAAACAAAACATCAAGAACCAACTTAAAGCAAAATTAAGCGAGCTTTTTGAGCTGAAAGAAAAGAGCAGAAAAGACGAGGTGGCCCAGCTGGAAAAGAAATTAGTTGAGTTGAAGAAAAACCTTGATCTGCGAAACTCTCACAAAGACGAGATCATAATCCGGAAAATGGAAGAGATGCTGGGCGAAAGCAGAATTTACAGGTGGGACCAATAAGATTATCGAGCCATAACCTCGAAGGTTTTTATGACGACCTTCGAGGTTACAATTTTCCTTCCTTATATAAAAGCTGTGTCTTAATTCTTTGTATCTGTCTTTCAATTATTAAATCAGCGAGCCTCGACGGGATGTTCTCTTTATCTTTAGAATACAATACTTCGCTTACTTTGCTTTCGTCAACATCAATCCTATACATACTATTCACAAATCTTCCGAAGTCGGTTGACATTAAAATTTTTACTCTTGCAATAAGATGATCTCGGATAAAAGAAAGATCAGAATTTACCGGAAGGGAATTCTTATCCAAAGAAAAGTCTTTGTCAAGCTTCTCAATTAGATGGGAATTTATTTCTCTTTCTTCCATGGTGAATATACCTGCTCTTATTCTTGCTCATGATCTTGCTCTTTATCTATAGAAAACTTGAGCAAGAACAAGAATCAAGAGCAAGATTTTAATATTTATATCTCAACCACTTTATAACTTCCGACCACTTCGGTTTCTTGCCTGTTCTTAGAATACCAACACGATAAATTTTACCCGCAACGGGAAAGATAGCTACGAACGTCGCAATATTTATCAAGATAGTAGCGAAAAGCTGCCAGAGTGGAACATCCGAAATCGTCATTCTTGCAGGCATTACTATTATATTCGCCAACGGGAAAAGCGATGCCGCATTTCCAATTGCACTGTTTGGGTTTTGAATCATAGAAAATGCAATAAAAAACGGAATGATAAGAAGCATCAGCACCGGCCACAAACCCGATTGTGCATCTTGAGGATTATCGAATATGGAGCCCATCATTGCATATAAACCTAAAAATATCATCAACCCCAAAAAGAAGTTTACGAGTAAATAAACAATTTGAACTGTGGTTATATTTATTGAAACTTCGGGCGGCAATACAAACAATGAAGTTGATGCAACGAGAACAACGGGGGAAAGCCAAATCATCATCTGGAGCGCACCGGTTACTGCCGAGCCAAGTATTTTGCCGGTCATTAGTTCTTTTGAACTTACCGAAGAAAGAATGACCTCAACAATTTTACTCGTCTTTTCTTCAATTACCGACTGCAGTATCATTTGCCCCATCATTATTATACTGATGTAAAGTAGAAAGGTAAGTATATAAGACAACACCAATCCGCCATAACCTTCTTCTTCAAATCCGGCTTGTTTTGTCACTTTATACCCGGAAAAATCAACGGATTTCCTTGCAAAGTCCAATTCTTCCTGCGAAAGCTTTTTGTTGTTGAAATATGCATCAATCAAAACATTATTGATATGCCCGTTTAATCTTTCGGAAAGTTTCATGTTGTGCGGAGTCTTTGAATAATACTCGATTTTTTTGTCTTTCAAAGCAGTCTCCGGTATATAAATTACACCTGTTATTTTTTCATCTAGGAGTTCCTGCTTGTTTTTATTCAAAAAATCATCCAGCTGTTCTTTGTCCATCGTATAAAATTTAAAAGTGTAATTCTCTTTTGCCATATTGGATGACATGAAATCATCCTGCATTCGTTGCGTTAAATCCTGAGTTTCCGAAATAATATCCAGGTTATACTTTGTCGATTGTTCCGTATAAAGATAAGCTTGAATGCCGATTAGTCCAAACATAAAAACGGGCAGCAATACCGTCATCAAAATAAATCCTTTGGAGATCACTCTTTCCTTAACTTCTCTTTTAAATACCGCCAATACTCTATTATTGAACATTTGCCACCTCCTTACTGTCTTCGTGCCCGGCCAACTCAATAAAGATTTCATAGAGTGAGATATCGTTCGCATTAAACTGTTTCACCTGTACATTGTTGTCTACAAGCAATTTTAAAAGCTGCTGGGTGTATTTGGGATCCTTCACTTTAATCCCCGTTGTATTTCCAAAGTCGTTTATATTTTCAACAAATTTGCTTTTGTGCAAGAACGAAATGTCGCCTTCGTAAGTTAGACTAACATTTTTCTGGGCAAATTTCGATTTTATATCTCTCAAAGCACCCTTCATTATGATTTTACCGTGATCAATCATTGCAACATGATCACACATCTTTTCAGCGTAGTCGATAAGGTGAGTAGAAAATATTATCACCTTGCCCCTTTCCTTCATCTCGAGAATAATTTCCTTTAAGAGATTTGTATTAATCGGGTCCAGACCGGCAAACGGTTCGTCAAGAATAACAAAATCCGGGTCGTGAAGAATAGTAGCAATGAATTGTATCTTCTGCTGGTTTCCTTTCGATAAGTCTTCAATCTTACTTAAACGGCGGTCATAAAGGTCGAAGCGTTTTAAATACTCCAGTGCCTTTTTTTCAACATCTTTTCTTTGCTTGCCCTTTATTGCGGCAAAATAGAAAAGTGTATCGAGCACTTTCATCTTTTTGTATAAACCACGCTCTTCGGGTAGATACCCGACATGGTTTTTAAATTCCTGCCCGACTTTCACGCCGCGCAGGGTAACTTCTCCGCTATCGGGAAGATAGATGTTCATCATCATTCTAATTGTTGTGGTTTTGCCTGCTCCGTTTCTTCCAATTAAACCGAAAATGCTGCCCTCGGAAACTTCAAAAGAAACATCATCGACAGCTAAAACCTTATCAAATCGTTTTGTGAGATTTTTTACTTCCAGATCAATCATTTATTATCCTTAATTATGAAATAATTCTTCGGGTGTGAAATATAATAAAAAACAGAGCAAGAGCATGAGTAAGACCAAGAAAAGGAAATGAACTATTTCAATCTCCTCTTGCTCTTATTCTTGATCTTGCTCTTGTTCTTATTCCTTTACTCTACCAGATTTTAACAATTTTATCTTCGGGATTTCTCATAGGATCGCCCGGTTTTACATTAAACGCCTGGAAAAATTCCGGCATGTTCATCAACGGACCGTTAACCCTAAAAGATCCCGGCGAGTGCACATCAACTTTCAATCTTAGCTTCAAAGCCTGGTCTCGAATGTTATTTCTCCAGACCTGTGCCCAGGAAAGGAAGAATCTCTGAGCAGGAGTAAATCCGTCTATTTCCCCCCCGTTTTTATATTCATCTGTGTTCTTGAAAGCTGTAAACGAAACTGTAAGCCCACCGAAATCTGCAATGTTTTCTCCCAAGGTAAGAGCGCCATTAACATGAAACGTATCTATTGCGGCGAAGCTGTTATATTCGTCAATCAGTTTTTGGGCACGGGCTTTGAATTTATCGTTGTCGGCTTTTGTCCACCAATCTTTTAAGTTACCGTTGGCATCGTATTGTCTTCCCTGGTCATCAAATCCATGTGTAATTTCATGACCGATAACGGCACCCATCGCACCGTAATTAACCGCGTCGTCGGCATTCTGATTAAAGAAGGGCGGTTGTAAAATTGCGGCCGGGAAAACTATTTCATTTCTCTCGGCACTATAATAAGCATTTACCGTCTGCGGTGTCATTCCCCATTCAGTCCTATCCACATACGTATTAATCTTCTTCAGATCATCCATGCTTGCCCACTCGTTAGCACGCATTATGTTGTCAAAATAATTGTCTCTCTTAATCACTAGTCCTTTATAATCTTTCCATCTATCGGGATAACCGATTTTGACCCCAAAAGAACCAAGCTTTTTCAACGCCGCTTCTTTTGTCGCCTCGCTCATCCACTCGACATTTTTAATTCTCTCGCCCATTGCTTTCAGCAAATTGTTCACAATTGCTTCGGCTCTCTGTTTTGCTTCCGGCGGGAAAACTTCTTTCACATACAATTGACCTAACAACATCCCCATAGCACGGTTCGTTGCAAACAAAACCCTTTTCCATCTCGGCTGTTGTTCCTTTGCGCCGTTCAAATACTTTCCGTAAAAATCAAAGCGTTCGTTATCGAATGCAGAACTTAAGTACGGTGCAGCATCGTGAATTACGTTCCACTTGAGATAAACTTTCCAATCACTTAGCGGAATATCCCTAACCATCTTACCGACTTCTTCCATAAACTTCGGCTGACCCACAACAACATTACCCGGGCTTTTAATGCCGAGACCGTCGAGATATAAATCCCAATCAAAACCTTCTGTTAATTTTTGAAGCTCTTCCATACTCATCTTATTGTAAGTCTTTTCGGGATCCCTATTTTCCAATCTTGTGTTGGAAGCTTTTGCAAGTTCCGTTTCCATTTTCATTACCGTATTTGCATATTTCTTTGCGGCTTCTTCCCTTACGCCGATAAGCTTAAACATATTTTCAATGTGAGCTAAGTATATCTCCCGTATTTTTTTTGAGTGGTCATCTTCTTTCGTATAGTATTCAACATCGGGAAGATTT
>CAZRIQ010000213.1:0-5021 GCA_964600175.1 uncultured Melioribacter sp.
GGGATTATCGCTTTAATTAAAGAATATATGGAAACTGGTCGAGTTGAAGAATTTTTTGAAGTTAAAATGGGGAATCCCAGTTTCGATATTGGAATTGTTCCAGGTACGTGGTTTAGGTGCAAAGAAAATTAAACTGCTTTATGATGAACTTGGTGTTTCCTCGATTCAACAATTGAAACAAGTTTGCCTGGACAATAAGATCACTACTGTGAAGGGTTTCACTTCAAAAACACAGAACAAGATCCTTGAGGAGATTCAGAGGTTAAACGAAGCAAAGAAATATTTATTACTTAGTATAGCTATGAAATTTGGGAATGAATTGGTTCAACGAATATCCGAAATGACCGGTGTGGTAAAATGTGAATTTACCGGAGAACTGAGAAGGATTAGAGAAGTAATTTCGGAAATAGAATTGCTTGTATTGGTTAAGGATTTTTCTTCATTCAAAAAAGAATTAAACCGTGAATATGAAGTGAGTGAATCCAAAGGTGATCTGTCTTACTCAAAGCTAACATTTTACATAAGTGGAACAATTATTTGTAGTATTTACGTTGTTACTAATCCTGAACAGTTTACATGGGTTTTATTCAAAACTACAGGTTCGGAAGAATTCTTGACTAAGTTAAATCTGCCTTCAAAACCATTGGTATCTCAAACAGAAGAGGAAATCTTCAAAGAGTTAAAACAAATTTATGTTATTCCTGAAATGCGTGAAGGTATTTATTTCGATCACACTAAGAGACTAAAAGCGAATAGTGATTTGTCATTAAATGATTTCAAAGGTTTCCTTCATTTCCATACAAATTATTCGGACGGATTAAACACATTGGAAGAGATGGCTGATGCATGTGTGAAGTTAGGATTCGAATACTTTGCGGTTTGTGATCACAGTAAATCTGCTTTTTATGCAAATGGTCTTAGTGAGAAAAGAGTGTTGGAGCAGAAGTCGTTGATAGAAGTTCTCAATAAAAAGAAAGAACATCATATTTTTCATGGGGTTGAGTGTGATATTCTATCTGACGGGAAATTAGACTTTGATAATGAGTTTTTGAAAATATTTGACTTTGTTGTGGCGTCTGTACATTCGGTTTTTGGACTTGACGAAGATGTTATGACCCGGAGAATCATTAAAGCCGTTGAGAATCAATATGTGGATTTGCTGGGACATCCAACCGGCAGATTGTTGTTGGCGAGAGATGCGTATAAAGTAAACATGACAAAAGTAATAGATGCATGCACTAAAAACGATGTAGCAATTGAAATAAATGCAAGTCCGCATAGGCTGGATTTGGACTGGCGATTAGTTTACTATGCAAGAGAAAAGGGCTGTAAACTTTCTATTAATCCGGATTCACATTCAGTACAAACAATTTCAGAAATTGAATATGGGATCAAGATCGGTCGAAAGGGAGGACTGCAATCCAAAGAGGTTATTAATTGTTATGACATAGGTAAGTTTAGAAAGTATCTAACTAGAAAGGTGAATAGAAAACTCTAATTGAGGTAATTTATGGATATCAAAAATTTAATCAGGACAGTACCGGATTTTCCGAAAAAGGGGATTATGTTCCGCGATATTACTACTCTTTTGAAGGATGAAAAAGGAATTAGCAAAGCCTTGGAACAACTTTATAACTTAGCTAAATCAAAAGAGTTAACTAAGGTAGTTGGAATTGAATCTCGCGGCTTTATTCTAGGCGGTGCGCTGGCTGCAAAATTAGGTGTCGGTTTCGTTCCGATTCGAAAACCCGGCAAATTACCTGCAGCTACGGTTTCGGAATCTTATGTTTTGGAATATGGTACAGATTCAATAGAAATCCATAAAGATGCAATTCAGCCCGGGGATAAAGTCTTGCTCCATGATGATTTGCTTGCCACCGGCGGTACTATGGAAGCAGCATGTAAACTGGTTGAGAAATTAGGCGGCGAAGTCGTACAGATTTCTTTCTTGATTGAACTGACATTTCTAAATGGGATAGAAAAGCTTAAGAATTATGAGGTTCATTCGCTGATAGAATATGATTCAGAATAAAAAAAGTTCTGCTTGACAAAACGTACATAAAACCGTACGTTTGCATATAAAAAGGATTGACTATGAAGACTGTCACGGTTACAAAGGCGAGAGAAAACCTATATAAGCTAATCGATTTAACTAATTCTGAAAAGGAACCAATTCATATTACCGGAAAGCGGGGTAATGCGGTTTTAATTTCAGAAGACGATTGGAGGTCAATTAGTGAAACGATGTATCTTCTTTCGATCCCAGGTATGAGAGATTCGATTGGTAATGTATAAAATTGTTTTTACTAACCAAGCTCAGAAGGATGCAAAAAAAATAGTTGATGCTGGTTTAAAGGAAAAAGTTAAAGAATTATTAGATGTTCTTGAAAAAAATACTTTCCAAAAATCACCCTCGTACGAGAAACTTGTGGGGGACTTATCAGGAGCCTTTTCAAGACGAATAAGTTTTCAACATAGGTTAGTTTATCAGGTATATAAAAAAGAAAAGGTAGTTAAGATTATCAGAATGTGGACACACTATGAATAAATGTTTTCTATTTCCAATTCTTCGGTGCAATTACTAAAACAAACTCGCCTTTGATTGTTTTGGAGGATAATTCAGAGATCAAATCCTTGGGGTAACCTCGCCAGCTTTCTTCAAATTTCTTAGTCAATTCACGCCAAACCACAACAAATCTTTTCGGCATATATTCGTTCAGTTCATTTAACAATTTCTCTATCCGGTAAACAGATTCATACAATACAATTGTTCTTTTTTCTTCTGCCAATTCTTTTAGTTTGGTTTGCCGTCCTTTCTTTTGAGGAAGAAAACCTTCAAATACGAAAGAGTCGGTAGGTAAACCTGAAATACTTAACGCAAAAATTGCTGCGTTTGCACCTGGGACACCTACAACATCAATTTCATTTTTTATTGCTTCGTTAACAAGTCTAATCCCTGGATCAGAAATACATGGTGTGCCGGCATCCGAAATTAAAGCACAATTCTCACCACTCTGAATTCTCTCAACAACGCGTGATATTTTCTTTACTTCCGACTGTGCATTGAAAGAAACCATCTCTTTTTTAATTTCATAGTGATTTAAAAGTACTCTCGAAACCCTTGTATCTTCACAGATTATAAAATCAACTTCTTTGATAGTTTCTATCGCTCTGAAAGAAATATCCTTCAGATTCCCGATCGGTGTAGCAACTACAAATAATTTTTTCATTACTCTTCAATTTTGATTCATGGAAATATAATTAAATAATAAATCTAAAGTAGAAAAGTAGTTTGAGTTTCGAAGAGGTAAGAAATTATTATTTCTCAGTGGCTCTCCGTGTCTTCTCGGTGGAACTCTGTGCAATAATCTTTTTAGAAATATTACACGGAGAAACACAGAGTAGTCACAGAGAACTACGGAGAAAAAAAATTATTTTGATATTCTTGTCAATACGTTTTTAATCCTGGAAATACCGAGATCAATTTCGGTTTCTGATACTGTTAACGGCGGTCTGAAACGCACAGTTTTTGTACCGCATCCAAGCATAATCACTTTATCTTTGTAGAGTTCCTTCAAGAACTTATTACGAGTTTCGGTATCCGGCATGTTAAATGAACACATTAATCCGAGTCCGCGCGCCTGGTCTACTATTGCCGGGAATTCAACCTGCAATTCCCTAAGTTTGTGCAATAAATATTTCCCGACTCTCGCAGCATTCTCAACCAGGTTTTCTTCCTGGATTATTTCAAGATATTTTTTGGAACGTACCATGTCGATTAAATTGCCGCCCCAGGTGGAATTCAGTCTGCTAGATTTATGAAATGCATTATCAGCAATATCATCAATGCGATCGCTAACCATAATTCCGCATACTTGCGTTTTCTTTCCGAACGAAACAATATCCGGATTAACATAATATTGATGAGCCCACATTTTGCCTGTCATTCCGATACCGGTCTGGACTTCATCGAACATTAACAATATTTCGTTCTCATCGGCTATCTCTCTCAACTTCTCGAAAAATTCTTTTCTAAAGAAATTATCGCCGCCTTCGCCTTGAATAGGTTCGAGAATTATCAATGCAATGTCATCTTTATTTTCTTTAATTGCTGCATAAATTTCGTCGACGGCTTTATCTTCCAACTGTTTAATTGTATCTAAGTTTTTCTCCAAAGGAAAAGCAATCTTCGGATTTGTAATTCTTGGCCAGTTAAATTTTGGGAACAATGCTACTTTATTTGGATCGGTATTTGTAAGCGACATCGTATACCCGGTTCTGCCGTGAAATGCTTCGCGGAAGTGAATTACTTTTTGACCTTTTTCTTCTTTATAGCCCTTCTGAAAATTCTTTCGGACTTTCCAATCGAATGCGGTTTTTAAACCGTTTTCAACGGCAAGCGCACCGCCTTCAATAAAGAATAAGTATTTGAAGTAATCCGGCAAAGCAATTTTGGAAAACGTATCTACAAAGCTTGCCATCTGCATCGTGTAAATATCCGAATTTGAAGGCTTATTCATCGCTGCAGTTGCAAGTTCTTCTTTGAACTCATCGTTATTTATTTTTGGGTGGTTAAGCCCGACCGGCGAAGAAGCAAAAAACGAAAACAAATCGAGGTATTCATCACCGGTTCTTGCATCGATTAATCTCAAACCTCTGCTGTTTTCAAGGTCCAGCACCAATTCAAACCCGTCGGCAAGCATATGCTGTTTAAGTACCTCATGAACTCTATTTGCCGGAACCGTATTCATTGATTTAGTCCTAATTATATTTGATTCAAAACTATGCATAGTAATCTCCAATTTTAACTGCAGTAAATAATTAATGAAAAGATTAAATTGGAGAGGATATTAGTATACTTCTTCCAGGCGGGAAACTAAGTAGCTTCGGAGATTTTTTCTTCCGGTTATTTTCGAAAAGTTTATAAAATGAATCATAATTGTTTATCTTTGACTACACAAACTTAACGAGTAAATTAAGCTTAGTCAAACCATAAAGCTATGAAGTTATCATTTACGAAT
>CAZRIQ010000214.1:0-5008 GCA_964600175.1 uncultured Melioribacter sp.
CCGCATACTCGGCAGCCAAAGCCGGCATCAATAATTTGACGGAATGGCTGGCAGTTCATTTTGCAAAAGTCAATATTAGGGTTAACGCAATAGCTCCTGGCTTCTTCCTGACGGATCAAAACCGTTTCTTATTGATTGATAAAGAAACCCGTAAATTAACAGATAGAGGAAATAGAATTATTTCCAACACGCCTATGGGTAGATTTGGTGAAACCGATGAATTAATCGGAACTCTTCTATATTTGATATCGGATATTTCAAAGTTCGTCACTGGTGTTGTTATACCGGTCGACGGCGGATTTAATGCGTATTCCGGGGTTTAACAGAAAAGGTAACTGAATGGCAAAAAATGTTATTGTCGCCCAATCGGGCGGACCGTCGCCTATAATTAATAATTCGCTTCAAGTAATAGGAGAATTTGATGAGTGATAATCCTCATAAAATTTTGGATGATCTCAAACCGGAAAAAGAATTTTTTATTGGAATAGATTCGGACGGATGTGTTTTCGATACGATGGAAATTAAACAGAAGGAATGTTTCTGTCCGCAATTCATAAAACATTTTCATTTGCAGAAAATTTCCAAGTATGCAAGGGAAACATGGGAGTTTGTTAATCTTTATTCCAAAACGCGTGGTGTAAATAGATTCAAAGCACTGATAAGGGCAGTAGAATTGTTGAAAGATAGACCGGAAGTTAAAGCAAGAAATGCCGAACTCATGGATTTGACATCGGTAATTGAATGGGTGAAGAAAGAAACAAAGCTGGGAAACCCGGCTCTCGAGAAATATGCCGTCGAAGTAAACGATGAAATTATCAATCTTACTCTTACTTGGTCTAAAGAAGTAAATAAAATGATTGCCGAAATTGTTTTTGATGTGCCGCCGTTTCCGTTTGTTAAAGAATCACTCGAAAAGATGGGAACGAAAGCAGATTTGATTGTTGTTTCTCAAACTCCTGTTGAGGCTTTAACTCGTGAATGGAAAGAACACGATATTGACGGTCATGTTCGCATAATTGCCGGGCAGGAATTCGGAACAAAAGCAGAGCATCTTAAGTATGCAGCAAAAGGGAAATATCCCGATGATAAAATTTTAATGATAGGCGATGCCCCCGGCGATTTAAATGCTGCCAAGTCAAACGGCGTTTTGTATTACCCGGTAAATCCCGGGCATGAAGAAGCATCTTGGGAAAGATTTTACAGGGAAGCATTAGATCGATTTTTCGCAGGTACGTACGCCGGCGAATATGAAGCAAGCTTAATAAAAGAATTTGAAGCGTATTTGCCCGAAACTCCTTCCTGGAAAGGGAAATAAAATGTTGTTATTCGCAAAAGGTTCGAGCATAACTTCTCTCACCGTTAATGAAATAAAGGAAGGTTTGCATACGGCATTCGAAAAACTCGGACCAAAGAAAAAAGTTCTTGCTGTTCCACCGGATTTTACAAGATTTCATTCCCGCGCCGGGGAATTAACTAGATACACTTATGAATATTATGATAAAAAACTGACCGATATCCTCGTTGCGCTTGGTACCCACGTTCCAATGACTAACAGAGAAATTGACGTAATGTACGGTAACGTTCCTAAGAGTTTGTTCCGTGCTCACCGATGGCGGGAAGATTTAGTCACACTCGGTGAAGTCCCTTCGGAATTTATACACGAAGTATCGGAAGGGAAATTAAATTACTCCTGGCCTGCTCAGGTTAACAGTCTTATTGCTAGCGGAAAGTTTGATCTTATTCTTTCTCTGGGGCAGGTTGTTCCGCATGAAGTTGTTGGTATGGCAAACTACAATAAAAATATTTTTGTAGGAACCGGCGGCAAGGAAGGAATAAATAAAAGTCATTTTCTTGGGGCTGTCTACGGTATGGAGAGAATGATGGGAAGAGCCGATACTCCGGTTAGAAAAGTTCTCAACTACGCATCCGAATATTTTGCGAAAGACATTCCAATTGTTTATGTATTGACTGTAATAGAGAAAGATGAAAACGGCAATCTTGCTATGCGTGGATTATTCATAGGAGACGATTACGAGTGTTTTGAAAAGGCATCTGAGCTTTCCTTAAAAGTAAATTTTACAATGCTGGAAGAACCTCTAAAAAAAGTTATTGTTTATCTCGATCCGCATGAATTCAAAAGTACTTGGCTCGGTAATAAAAGTATTTACCGTACAAGAATGGCAATTGCAGATGACGGGGAATTAATCATTCTGGCTCCCGGTCTGCATGAATTTGGAGAAGACAAAGAGATAGATAGGTTGATCAGGAAGTACGGCTATAAAACCACGCCGGAGATTTTGAAGTTTGTTGACGACAATGATGATTTGAAAAATAATCTCAGCGCGGCAGCACATTTGATTCACGGTTCTTCCGAAAACAGGTTCAAAATTACTTACTGCCCGGGCAGTATCCCGCAGAGCAGGATTGAAAGTGTAAATTATAGATATGCCGATCTACCGGAAATGTTGAAAAAATATAATCCCGAAAAACTTAAGGATGGTTTTAACATAATGTCTAACGGCGAAGAGATTTTTTATATTTCGAATCCCGCTCTCGGGTTATGGGCGCACAAAGATAGATTTAAAGATTAATATAAAAAGGAGAAAGTATAAAATGAGTAAAGCTGATATTGGGCTCGTCGGTCTTGCAGTTATGGGCGAGAATTTAGTTTTGAATATGGAGAGTCATGGTTTTACAGTTGCTGTTTTTAATAGGACGGTTCAAAAGGTTGACAATTTTATTAACGGTCGAGGAAAAGGAAAAAACATTATTGGTACACATTCAATTGAAGAGTTGATTGCAAGTTTGAAATCACCTCGCAAGGTTATGCTTATGGTAAAAGCCGGGAAACCGGTCGATGATTTTATCGAATTGCTGATTCCGCATTTGAGTAAAGATGATATTGTCATTGACGGCGGTAATTCTCATTTCCCGGATACGATGAGAAGAACAAAATATTTGGAAGAGAAGGGGTTACTTTATATCGGAACTGGTGTGTCCGGCGGTGAGGAAGGTGCGTTAAAGGGACCATCGATTATGCCCGGCGGATCACCTGCGGCGTGGCCTCATGTAAAACCGATTTTCCAATCGATCGCGGCTAAAGTTGAGGACGGTTCTCCGTGTTGCGATTGGGTCGGTGAGAACGGTGCCGGTCATTTTGTTAAAATGGTTCATAACGGAATTGAGTACGGCGACATGCAGTTGATTTGCGAAGCGTATCAAATTATGAAAGATTTGCTCGGTTTAAGTTATGATGAGATGCATCAGGAATTCAAAGAGTGGAACGAAGGCGAACTCAACAGTTATTTGATTGAAATAACAAGAGACATTCTCAATTTCAAAGATGAAGACGGGAAACCGCTTGTTGAGAAAATTCTGGATAAAGCCGGACAAAAAGGAACCGGCAAATGGACGGTTATTGCTTCAATGGATACCGGAACACCGTTGACTCTTATTGGCGAAGCGGTTTACGGGCGCTCGTTGACTGCTATGAAAGATGAAAGAGTTGAAGCATCAAAAATATTGAAAGGTCCCAAGCCGAATTTCACCGGCGACAAAAGACAATTCCTGGATGATTTGAGAAAAGCTTTGTATGCTGCCAAGATTGTTTCTTATGCTCAAGGTTATGTGCTGATGCGTTATGCCGCTCAAGAATTCGGATGGAACTTGAACAACGGCGGTATTGCGTTGATGTGGAGAGGCGGCTGTATTATTCGTTCAGTATTCCTCGGAAAAATAAAAGAAGCGTTCGATAAAAATCCCAAACTAACAAACCTGCTTCTCGATCCGTTCTTCAAGGAAAAAATTGAATCATCCCAGGAATCCTGGAGAAGAGTGGTTTCGACCGCAGCTTTAAACGGTATTTGGATTCCGGCTCTTTCGACCGCTCTTAATTATTTTGACGGATTCCGCAACGGAAGACTTCCTGCTAATTTGTTGCAGGCACAGAGAGATTACTTCGGCGCGCATACTTATGAAAGAATCGATAAACCGAGAGGAGAATTTTTCCATACAAATTGGACGGGACACGGCGGAACAACCTCGTCATCGACATATAATGTGTAAGAATTAAAAGGTGTAAAAATGGATGTAAGATATTCACCGGATCTAAACGGATTTAAAAGGATGACTACCGATGAACTTAGGAAGTCGTTCTTGATTGATAATCTATTTGAGAAAAATCAAATCCTGATGACTTATTCTGATATTGACCGTTCGATTACAGGTTCGGCTGTTCCGTCCGGTCAAACATTGAAACTCACTGCCACTAAAAAAGAAATGGCTGCCGAATATTTTGCCGAACGAAGAGAAATCGGTGTAATTAATATTGGCGAAAAAGGTGCTGTTGTAATTGACGGAAAAGAATATGTTATGGAAAACCGTGACGGGTTGTATATCGGTCGCGGATCGAAATCCGTGGAATTTAAAAGTAGCAATACAGATAAACCGGCAATGTTTTATTTTGTGAGTTATCCGGCGCATAAAGAATATCCCACGACTCATATTAAATTTTCAGAGTCAACTCCGAGAAAACTGGGATCAGTTTCGGATTCAAACAAGAGAACTATTTACCAGTATATTCATCCCGGTACAATGCCTACGTGCCAATTGGTTATGGGTTTAACTGAGCTGGATGAAGGAAGCGTCTGGAACACGATGCCGGGACATACACATCAACGTCGTTCGGAAGTCTACATGTATTTTAACTTGAAACCGGAATCGGTTGTGCTTCACCTTTTAGGCGAACCGACGGAAACAAGACATATAATGATCCGCGATAAACAAGCCGTACTTTCTACAAGCTGGTCGATGCACGCAGGCTGCGGAACGCAGAATTATTCTTTCATTTGGGCGATGGGTGGTGAGAACCAGGTATTTGACGATATGGATGGAATTCCTATGACGGATTTAAAATAAATTTTTAGGGAGTGAAGAGGTAAAAATGGTTTTAGACAAATTTAAATTGGACGGTAAAACCGCAATTGTAACAGGATCAAATAAAGGAATC
>CAZRIQ010000215.1:0-4997 GCA_964600175.1 uncultured Melioribacter sp.
ATAAACGGAAATCAGATACATGACATACAGAAGAACAGCTACAAGGACGAGACTTATCAGTTCGATAAACAAACCGATCTTTATCTTCAACTTTTTCGTGTAGGAAGAAAGATAAAAAACGGCGAGAGTGAAAAATATTATTGTAAGAATTTCGAACGGCTGCGGCTGTTTGTAGAGAAAATTGTTATCCAAAACGTTTTCAATAACTGCAGCGTGAATTCCAACTCCCCAGAGAAGATTATCACCTTCTCTTCCGGTCAAAGAAAGTGAAGTCGGGAAAATGTCTTTGTCTTCCGGCATGGTAGAACCAACAAGAACAATTTTATTTTTGAATATTCCGGACTGGAGATAAGTATCCCATTGATTTAAATCGGTGTCGTAGTCAACCTCATCTTTAACTTTGATTGTACTGTCGTCAATAATTTCAAAAAACTTGTAATACTCGAAGGATTCGTTACCGGAATAATAATTTATAAGGAATGATTCAGAATCGAACTTTGGAATTTTATGACCGGCGTAGAAGAAATCTCCCGCACTATCTTCAGCGGTGTAAAACGGACTTTTATCGAAATATTTGTTGAGGACTGCAAAACCAAAGGAAGGTATCTTTTGAGAAACGGAATCACTCAACCCAAAATTTACATAAGGCATATATCTTCTTTTTACATCGTCGTCGTCGCTCGGAATTTGAACCAGCCCAATCGATCGATCAGCGTTGAAAAACATATTCTGAAAATTAAATTTAACGTTTGAAAAATCTTTCGTCATTTGAAGATTAAGCGCACGCTGCTTTGCCGATCTATCATTACTCTTTCCGCTCATCATAGCGGATTTGAGCGCTTCGTTTCTTACATCAATCTTACCGGCAACAACAACCTTACCGGATTTCCTAATTGAATTCATAAACAAAGAATCGTTTGCCGCGGAAATTCTATCACCGCCGGGCATCACAATATCAATCCCGATTGCCTTGGCACCTGCTTTGGTTAGGTGATCGACCAATTTTGCAAAAAGATTTCTCGGCCAGGGCCATTTATTATTTGGCGGCAAAATTTGTCTGAACGACTCATCCGATATTTCAACAATTACAACTTTTGGCGAATCGACCTTAACCGGACCTCTCTCTTCAAACCGGCTGTCAATTGTTTTTAGTTCGAGATTCTTTATAAACGATACTTCTAGCAGCTGCGGTTGGGTAATGAGAATTACAAAAAAGGCGGTAAGAATTGAAATTAAAAACTTAAAAGCGGCACCCTTTTTCATAAACTTTAACTTCGATTCCATTCCTGCAAAGTTATATTGTTAAGTGAGAAACAAGACCTATAATCGAGTTGGTCGTTTTTCCAGGAATTCTATAAAGTCTTATCTGCAATGCGAGATCGAGATTTTGAACTACATTATACGTTGCTAAAATTTCCAGCGCTTGTCTTTCGAAATCCCCGAAACTCGGGCTCAACAATGCCGAAAGATTAAGTTTGTTTTCCATCAAACTGTACTTGCCGCCGAATGAGAGAGTCACATAATCGAACTTAATCCCGGAAACTTTGCTCGTATAATAAATCATATTAAAAGTAGAACTCAAATCACTCAGCCAAAAACTGTTTACCGTAAACCCAACCGATGTATAATTTGCATCGGAATTCGACAGGCTGTTATCGTCTCTTGTTGATGTCGACAAACTTAAAGCAGCAGAATGACGTACATACCAATCGATATTATAGCCGACATTGAATGATACCCGGTTTGTTACATCATTTACGGCATATTGACCGTTTGCCGGATCGGCAGTGCTCAAACCGTTTTTATTATCGTATTTGTAATAACCGAGAGTGAAATTTGGAAGATCTGCTCTCGGGAAATACGAAACCGACGTACTTAACGTTTTATAAGTTGTTGTAGCAATTTTAGTCTTTTGAAGGTTATCCTGTAAATTTTCAAATCCTATAGTTAAGAAAACCTGGTTGTCAATCATTCTTATACGGTCGAAAAGATTGATTCCCTTAACATCATTTCTCAAATAGTTTTGACCAAAAGATATGTAATTATTTCCGCGGTATATATAAGTTCCCTTTAATGAATTATTAAAATAGTTCAAGCTTACCGCACCTTCGGCACCCAGAGAAGAAAGTTCACCGGGATTTAGAGGACCTATATATTGATTGACCGTGATAAACGTTCCGAGTATGTCGCGGATTCTTTTCACCGCATCGGGATCGACATTAAAAAAAGAGCCGGGACCAAACACTGAATCAATTTGTGCATCGCTCAAAGTTCCGGTAGAAATATCGCTGTTCATCATACTGAATGCCGCTTGACCCGTTACTAAAATATTCTGATCATCCAAAGCAAATTTCAAATCGGTACCGAATACGGCATTCTCCTGCGGTCTGGCTCCTAACTCAATTGAACCTGGATCGTCTTTTCCGTGCAGGTATGAAAGTCCCCACTGAAAATTTTGGCCGCTTCCAAAAGAAGTACGAAGGGCAAAAAGCTGTCTGCTGTAAGTTCCTAAATTCACACTGGCATAAGGCGAACCGTATTTGTTGGTGTCAATCTGAATTACATTAGATTCGAGCGGCGCGTTAGCAGCCGAATATTTTTGGATTATGTTTCCTTCAATTTTCCTGGTTATTTCACCAACGCTTGTTTGAAGGTTGAAAAATCCTAGATTCAGGCTCCCGTTAAATCCACGAACTCTTTTCCCGTCTAAAATCAAGTTGGGATAACGCGGATAAACATCACCTACCTGGATGTTAAGTATATCGCTTGCCTGTATTAAAAACGAAAACCGGTCGATTGGCTGCAATGTACTTTTTTCTTCATTCGTTACATAGAGAAATCCATTCACTTTCCAGACATCATATGACCCGTTTAAGTTTGCTGTAAAATTACCATACCCGGTAGATCCATTATTGAATGTTTCGTTACGGGCTTCTGCTCTTAAACTTCCGTTGTAAGCGAACTGATTGCTTATTTCCTGTGCTGCTTCTTTAGAAACAATTTCAAAACTTCTCGTAATAGTATTGTACAAATTGCCGTCTTTATCATAAACTTCTATCTTTAATGATTTTGCACCTAAGCTGGCGGACTCCGGGAAATTTTCGCCGCTGAAAATGATTAAGTCCCCTGCTACAAGAGCTTGAGATGAAATATCATTATCGTTCAAAAATACTTTTGTTGCTTTAATATCAATACTGTCCGGAGCTTTCAAAAACGAAATTGAGATTAGAAAATCATTTGGTGTAAGATATTCACCATTATTCGGACTGAGAACAATAATCTCTTTGTCTTTTTCGGAAAAGGCTGTAACATTCACCTGCAATGGTACAGTACCTTCATCAATGCCCAAAGGGTACGTTTGTGTCGATCCGTCTTTCAGATCAATTTGAAGGTAATATTCAATATAAGGTGGTTTAATATCTTCGGCAGGTATTTTAGCCGATGCGGAACTTGCGGTTATAAGCATTTCTTGCTTCACAAATTCGGTTCCGCCGAAAGGTTTGTATGCAAGTATTATATCCGAAACATTTGTAGAATTTCTGAGATCGGCAACCACGTTGATCGGTTGTCCTTCTTTTGCTTCTTCCGTTTTAACAGAAGAAATAATATCGCTTACTTGTGCAAAAGAATAATTGCTGAACAATATGAAAAAACCGAATAAAGATTTTTTAACAAACGGTAAGAATCTATTTTTCATAAAAGTTCTTCCCTCAGTTTTTATTGGGAATATGCACCACTCTTATTTATTATCATTCGAATAAAATTTTATTTTGATATCGCCCTTCTTCGTTTTGATAATCACTTCTCTTGAGTTCGTTGTTTGCGAATAATTGTATTTGTTTTTATAAGAAGATGAAGTACTGTCGTATGTTATACTTCCGTTTGAAGTTATAATTGCAGCCATTCCGGAAGAAACCGAACCATTTTTACCTGATCCGGTATGTATAAAATCAACATCGCCGTCATTGACAAAAAGTACAGTTGTACTGTCATGATCCATATAGTCAAAAAAGCCGTTTGTTCCTCTAATAGATGCTACTACGGTCGGAGTGCTTAGTTTAAATTCTTCCTCTTCCTGTTTAGTAACGTCAAACCCGATCAATCCTTTTTCAAGGAAAGCATCTTTGTTTAATCTTTTATCCTCCGTTTTCCCGTAAATGTGAAGAATTGAATTTTCACGGACACGGATTAAACCGGAGCCATCTGAAAATAAAATCAACGCTAAGGATTTTACACCGGTCTTGACTTCACCGCCGTCGTATAACGGCTGACCGGTTTTCGCCAATTCCCAATCCGATTTATCAATAGCAGTTCTGTAATTAACATCTTTTACAATTTTCTTTACTAATGCTACGGGAGAATCTGCTGGCTTGTTTTCTTTTTCGCCGGGATGATTCGAACCCCCGAAAAAGACTACAGCTGATATTATGCAAATAGTCAAAAGTGATTTCTTTTTTATCATAACAAAAATCCTTTTCCTATTTAGGTGTATATTCTATAGAAATAATTGATCCGGGATTTACTTCCAGTTTTGAAATAAGATCCATCAGTTTGGAAAAACTCAGTGTAGTTCCGTCATCCATTTCTATCTGGATGTTGTTCCGGGAAATTTCACCATTGCGAAGTTTTGCAATTATATCTGACGAAAGATATTGAGCGAGAAAGTCGGCAACTTTGCTTAACTGTTCATCCGTGTTTCCGTTCTCAGCTTGATCGGTTAAATAAAAGTTTACAATGTTACTGTAATATTTTGTGCCGCCTCCTACACCCGGAATAACGGCTGTAACCTGGAACACAACTTCCTGTCCGGCAACAAATTCACGATCTTTAATACTTGCCAGATCCACTGTTGTTCTATTACCCACGTTTTTATTGTTAATTAAAGGATTGCCGGAATTTAAAGCAGATTCCAATGATTGATTATCCGTTCTTATATTTGCCCTTATAATGTAATCCGTTACGCAAGGAACCTGGTCCCATTGGGCAATTACCGCACC
>CAZRIQ010000216.1:0-4991 GCA_964600175.1 uncultured Melioribacter sp.
TACTTTTGTTTCTTACGAAACCGTCGCACCTTAGCAATGTTGCCGCAATCTTTCATATCGCACCATTGCCGACTGCCGTTTTTGCTCGTATCTAGAAAAAGCCAGCCGCAGTTTTCCCCCGGACATTGTTTAACCCGGTGCAGCTTATCCGAAGTTAAAAGTTCTGAAGCGGAAAGCGCAATGTTCCAGATTATACTTTCGGGGCTCGGATTCTGTAAATCAAAATCCCACTTAAATTTGTCTGAACCAAACAGAAGTCTTTGATGTTCTCGCGCAGCAACACACTCATTGTTTAGCAATTCAACATCTTCCGCTGCGGGTTTACATTCTTCAACTAAACTTTTAAAAATTCGATAAATTGTTTCCCTTAACATAACTGCCTTTTGAAAAACTTTTTTAGCAGCATTTCCGTTTTGAACTTCAAAAAGCGTTCGTTCTTTCACCGAACTATCATCCAAAATCCCTATGTGTTTTCCCCAATCAACTAAATCGGAAAAGCTGTTAAGTTTCTCTTCTAGAATTCTATAATCAAGCCGATTTTTTGAGTCATTCTGAATTCTTCCACCGACGGAATTAACAAAGTCAAGGGAGAGGTTCCCGCCAATGAATTTCCAATTTTTTGCTTCAAAATCGCTCATTTTAATTCTTTCGTAACCTATATAATTAATTTGACTGGTTACCTTCAAATAATTATATTGTAACCGGTTATCAAAATATAATTGGTTACAACAAGATAATCAATTACAATAATAATATGACGTGCTTTCATTTCTAAAACAAGTTGGGGGTCAAAATGATTACTAGAATTTGGCATGGGAAAACCAAAAAAGAAGATGCCGACATTTATAGGCAATATGTAATTGATACAGGTATAAAAGAATACCTACGCACAAACGGGAACATTGATGCCCAAATATGGCAGAAAGATGAAGACGGAATTACTCATATTTGGACAGTAACCAAATGGAAAGATTTCGATTCAATTAAAAAATTTTCGGGGGATGGCTTTCAAAAAGCAAAATATTATCCTGAAGATGAAAAATACCTGCTGGAATTTGAACCGTACGTTGAACATTACAGAACATTTGCATTTTCCAACAACAAGATTAAAGACTTCATAAAACAAATTGAAGAATTGAACGATGGCGATAACTGGACAGAAGAAAGTTTTCTGAAAAAAATAAATTCAATTGAAAAAGAGAAAATATATGTTCGGCCGGTTCCGGGAAAACACTCGGCAGCAGAAATATTGTGGCATTGCATTTACTGGAGAAAGGTGGTTCTTAAACGGATGGAGGGAGATTTCGAATTCGAGATAAAAACAGAGAATGAACAAAATTTTCTTTCATTAGAATTATTAAAACAAAAGGGATTACAAAATCTACTTGCAGATTTCAAAGAGACAAGCGATTCGCTGATAAATTTTCTCAAATCAAAAAGAGATGATTTCCTTGAGAATGAATATAAACCCGGTTATACTTATAAATATATGGTCGAAGGGTTAATATCACACGACTATTATCATCTTGGGCAAATAGGTTTGGTTATTTCGATATTGCGTGAAAAGTAGTTACGCACATACATAATAAACTATTTGCTTATAACAATTTCCACCCGATTATTCTTTCTTCGTCCTTCGATTGTGTGGTTATCTGCTATGGGATTGCTTTCGCCGTAACCGACCGACGACAATTTACTTTGTGATAATGTTGAGTGCTCCAACAAATAGTTCATTATATTTTCTGCGCGCTTCTCGGATACTTCATTATTCATTCTGCTCGCTGCAACGTTATCTGTATAAGAAGCGATTTGAATCATAGAGTTGTCAAATTTTTCCAGCACGGGAATTAATCTATTCAAAACATCTTTCGATTGGTCGTTCAATTTATATGAAACCCATGCAAAACCGAGATTGAACAAACGAATTGTAGTTTTGTTTTCATTTTCCGACACTTCAACTTCGTCGCTTCCGAAAAGATCATAGATATTTGTTCCGAGCCACGTGGTTCTGGTCTTCGGCTTTTCAATAGTTTTTTTACTCTCAACCTTTGTCGGCTGCATAACAACAGGTTTTAATCCGCTCTGGGATTTCAAGGCAAGGATTAAATCCTCAAGTGTTCTATCGCCGTTTTCAACTCGTAAAATCATGCGGGAAATTTCACTCGCCAAACTTGCCTCAGCTTCGCACTTACCGGTAATCTGTTTTACTTCACTATCAAGATAATTACCGGAATCGATCAGTCGCTCCGCCTGGTGCAAATATGTAAGACTTCTACTGTATGTTTTCGGTGCATATTCTTCTGCATCTAAATTCTTCGCTTCTTCAATCTTTTCCCTTGAGACAAACAAATATTTGTTCTTTATCGCCAGACGCTTTGCAATTATATAATGTTGAAACGCTGCATCGACATACTCAAGAACATCTTCATAGTTTTTATCTTCAAATTCTTCACCGGCACTCTTTAGAGATTTCTCCGCATTCAACCATTCTTCGGCTACATACGTTTCCGCTTCCGATTGTCTTGCATCGTTCCTTGCCTTGATGCTCTCGGGGTATTTACTTGAAAAACTTTTCGCAACTTTTTCTGCATCAACAAAGTGTGTGCGTGCAGAGGCAACTTCATCGCTTATGTCATCAACATCATCTCCATTAGAAATTTTTTCAAGGGCGTTTGAATAGAACTCCATGCCCTCTGAGTAATCTTCCGGGGAAAGAAGAAATGCCGTTGAATTATCGGCGTTTTGAACCGGCGGCCAATTATTCAGCAAATCTGTTGCTTTATCGGCATACATCTCGGATTTCTGATAAGGCTTTATTATGTCGGGAATTGCAGCCGAAGCATCTTCTAAATCGTTTTCATCATAATCTGAAATCGCTTCTTTAAAACTTTCCTCCGCATCATTCCATAACGCTACCGCATATTTGCCCGCTCCTTTATCAAGGGCTGTTTTTCTTTCTTTAATAACGTCCTCAAAAAAGTTCTTGACGGCTTCAACTCTTTCATTAACGGTGGTCAATATTGCAATTGAAGACTCGAGTTCTTTTCTAATTTCCGAATAGTTTTGTTTCTCCGATAAGAGTTTAACTGCGCTTTTATAGTGTTCCGATGATCTTTCATAATCTAACGGGAAAAACATATCTGCTGATTCATCAAGCGCGTGGTTCAACGAGAATTCTGTTTCTTCGAACAATGGATCCTTTTTATCCTGCGCTGAAACCAGCAAAGTAAAAATCAACATCATGAAGAGTATTTTAAATCCTATTCTCATCTTCTCAATAGTTAATATTTAGTTGTATCCTGCGTTATCGTTTCAAACTTTTGCCGGTACAGTATGCTGTCCGTTTCTCCGCTTACGGTCGCGGCAACATAGTCCAGTGTGTCTACCGGGTTTGGCGGTTCGAATATCGATAACAAGAAATTGTATTGAGCGCTATCCAGTTCTGTTTGTGACGTGCCGACCGCAATTGAATAACTGTCCTGCGTACTTGTTCCTGTTATCTGGAAATTGGCAGTCGAGTCGTACTTCTCATATTGCACAGAGTCCGGGTTCGACACCGTATCGGGATTCAAAACAAATAATTTGGCAAATACGGTTCTTTGTTCGTTCTCAACAACATCAACGTCGAAATGCAAACGCCGGAACTGCGTATAAGAGTCCCCATCCACGTCAACCGAATCCGACCACCAAACCCTTGAAATTGTATAGTGGTAAATGTCTTCGTCTAAAGTTTCAAATTGAACTTCCTTAAGCACAGGGTCTTCCTTATCAACAAACGCAACTAATATGTTGGATGAATAAACATCTATTCTAAAATCATATTGGTTACGTTCTAAGATCATATCCGGATCGCCGATCTGCCAGCTGATCGTGTCCGGCTGCAAGCCCTTTACCTGGTAATTATTAATAGAATTCAGAAGTGTGTAATTCGTATCTGCAGAGAGTTTGTAATACAATTTAATGTCAACGTTTTTTGTCAGGTTCTGATTATTATCAATATCAAGATTTAGGGTTGCGCTCCGCATGTACCCGTTCTGACTTCTATCGTATTGATTGGACCACCACACGTTTAATGAATATGTATCGTCGTTGTTGGACTCTTCAAACGGAATGTTAAACAACTTTAAAAATGTGCTGTCCGTTTTCGCTTCCAAACGTGTGCTTCCCGCTTCATACAACTCAATTGAAAAGTCATAGTTTCCCCTCGGCAATTCTTTGTTCGGCTTGCCGATTGAAACGAACAAATTATTATTTACACCCCCGCCAGCAACATCAGTTTCCACAGAATAAGCATAAAAAGAAAAGTCAGATGCGTCTTTTAGTTTATAATAAACTCTTGCCTGTACCGTTCGGGTAACTTCCTCGGCTAAATGCACGTTGAAGTTTAGTCTTCTGAACTGAGCATATCCGTCCAGGTTGGTATCAAGTGAATCGGACCACCAGACACTCTCAATCGTATATGTATAGTCGGGTTGTTTCTCAACCGTGTTACACGAATTCATAAACGATAAGATTATGAATAAACCAAGTATTATAATTTTCGTTTTCAATTCTTCCCCGTCATTTTATTGAGCACTATTAACCGGTACACCGTTAATAGATTCTACCGGGAATCTGTTTTCTACAGGAACCTGTTCGATAGGTATTTCCGAATAAGTCATCTCCTGTATATATCCTTGTTGAACTGATGAAGACACCTTATAAGACAGGCAAACATCAAAACCGAGTTTGCCGATTCCCATCGAGAAGCAGACTTTGAAATTTCCGTTACTCGATATGCTGATAGATGCTTTTATAGTAAATCCCGCACAAACGTCGAATAGCCCTACATCTACACACGCTTTACCACTAAGTTTTATTTTTCCTTCAAAAGTGAAAACTCTCTCTTCAAATTTTACCGTAGCGTCCATCGACATCTCAAATTTCAAGTATAAGGGACCCTTACTAGCCTTAAGGCCAATATGACTATACCCGGTTAAAGAGAAATCACC
>CAZRIQ010000217.1:0-4982 GCA_964600175.1 uncultured Melioribacter sp.
TAGAGAAAAACCTTAACAACGGAATTCCAAAAGTCGTTAGATTAAACGTAATTCCTAACCAAAAGATTGTATTTAACGATGTTATTCGTGATCGAGTTGAATTTGACAGCAATAATATTGACGACCAGGTACTTATAAAAAGTGACGGTTATCCTACGTATCATATGGCAAACGTAGTTGACGACCATTTGATGAAAATAAGCCATGTAATTAGAGGTGAAGAATGGCTGTCGTCTACTCCGAAACATATTTTACTTTACGACTTTTTCGGTTGGGAAAAACCTGTATTTGCTCACCTCCCTCTTTTGTTAAATCCGGACAAATCTAAATTGAGCAAAAGACAGGGCGATGTTGCGGTGGAAGACTACCGTGATAAAGGTTATTTAAAAGAAGCGCTGTTAAATTTTGTTGCATTACTTGGCTGGAATGCTGGTGATGACAAAGAATTTTATTATATAGATGAGCTGATTGAAAAATTCTCGCTTGAAAGAGTAAACAAATCCGGCGCTGTTTTTGATGTAGTCAAATTAAATTCGCTCAATGCAGAACACTTACGAAAAATTTCAAACGAATATTTATTGACACTTTTCAAAAATGAAATTCAAAATTCAGAATTCAAAATTCAGAACTATCAGGATGAATATTTACTTCAAATCATTGAAGCGATGAAGGAAAGGGTTAGTTTCGTAAAAGAGTTGATTACAAATTGTAAATACTTTTATGAAGCACCGACTGAATATGAACAAAAAGCAATTGAGAAAAATTGGAAACCGGAAACTCATGAGTATTTAAGAAAACTCAAAGACGAATTTTCGAGATTGGAAAATCCCACCAAAGAGGATTACGAACAAACATTAGCAAAAGTAGCCGCGGAATTAAATGTTGGTAAAGGCAAGTTAATACATCCGTTGCGTCTAGCCATATCAGGGCAAAGTACAGGACCAGGTGTTTATGATATAGTTGTTATTCTCGGGAAAGATGAAGTACTAAAAAGAATCAATACAGCTCTAGATAAAATTAAACTTTAATAACTCTCTTATTTTTTCGTCCAGCTATCCTTAAGAGTTACAGTTCTATTGAACACAAGTTTCTCTTTAGTGCCAAACTTTGTATCGACACAAAAATAACCTTGCCGTTCAAACTGGAATTTGTCTCCCGGTTTTGAATCTTTTAGAGCCGGTTCAACCAATGCGTTTTCAATAACTTCGAGTGAATTGGGATTTATTAAATCCAGCCAATTTTCTTCCGCACCGGGATTTTCACTATTGAATAGTCTGTCATATAACCTCACTTCGGCTTTAACAGCATTCTTAGCAGAAACCCAATGAATTGTTCCCTTTACTTTCTTTGTGCTTGTCCCGGTTCCGCTTCTTGTCTCGGGATCATAAGTACAGCGCAGTTCAACGACTTCACCCTTGTCATTCTTAATGACTTCTTCGCATTTAATAATATATGCGTAACGTAAACGAACTTCCCCACCGGGTACCAGTCTAAAAAATTTCTTGGGTGGGTCATCCATAAAATCAGACTGTTCGATGTATACTTCCCTTTCAAACGGAATTTTGCGTGTACCCATCGATGGATCTTCCGGATTGTTAACCGCATCCATCTCTTCTACTTTGCATTCGGGATAATTGGTAATCACTACTTTTAACGGTCGCAAAACAGCCATAGCACGCTGAGCTTTTTTGTTTAAATCGTCTCGAATGGCAAACTCAAGCAAAAAAATGTCTGTCAAAGCATCGCGTTTTGCTACACCAATAATCTCGGCAAAGTTTCGAATCGATTCCGGTGTGTATCCCCGTCTTCTATATCCGCAAATCGTAGGCATCCGTGGATCGTCCCAACCGTCTACATAATTTTCCTTTACAAGCTGCAGCAGTTTGCGTTTACTCATGACAGTATAAGAAAGATTTAGTCTTGCGAATTCAATTTGCTGAGGATGATAAACGTCAAGAGAATCAAGATACCAATCATATAGCGGTCGATGGTTCTCAAATTCAAGTGTGCAAATTGAATGAGTTATACCCTCAATCGAATCTTCGTTGCCGTGAGCCCAATCGTATGTTGGGTAAATACACCATTTAGAACCTTGTCTATGATGATCCGCATGAACAATACGGTACATAATCGGATCGCGTAAATTAAAATTCGGTGAAGCCATATCAATTTTTGCCCGAAGCGTCTTTGCCCCGTTTGGGAATTCTCCTTTTCTCATCCGTTCGAAAAGATCAAGATTTTCTTCAACATTTCTATTTCTGTAAGGGCTTTCTTTTCCTGGTTCGGTTAAAGTCCCGCGTGTTTCCCGGATTTCATCTGCACTTAAATCACATACGTATGCTTTTCCCTTTTTAATTAGATCAACTGCCCATTCATACATCTGATCAAAATAATCGGATGCATACAATACTTCTTCTCTAAAATCGGCTCCAAGCCATCTTACATCGTCAACTATAGAATCAACGTATTCCTGTTCTTCCTTTTCCGGATTAGTATCATCAAAACGGAGATTAAACTTACCGTTATAGTCTCTCGCAATTCCGTAATTCAAGCATATGGATTTAGCGTGACCGATATGCAAATAACCGTTCGGCTCCGGCGGAAAACGCGTGCAAATTGTTCTTCCTCCCCATTTATTGTTTTTCAAATCTTCATCAATAATTTCATAGATAAAATTCTTGGCTTTGCCCTGAGTATTATTAGTATTTTTCACGATTTTTAGAATTATGTAAAAATTTTTGTCATAAAATTACACAAATGTTATCATAAAAAAACCCGATCAGTGATTTAATCGGGTTTATTTGGTACCGAAGGCCGGACTCGAACCGGCACGAGGTTTAAGCCTCACTGGATTTTGAGTCCAGCGCGTCTACCAATTCCGCCACTTCGGCATCAAATATTTCAAAGAATCTTTCCAAAGGTGATTCATAAATTTCTACCGATGAAGTTTATCCCGCTTTGCGGGACTATTTCGGCAAAACAAAATTTAAACTATCACGTCTCTTGAAACGCGTTGCAAAATTAAACTTAATTCAGATTGAATTCAAGAAAAAATAGCCTTCCTTAGTCAAGCTTCCTAAAAAGAATTAATTAAACGGAAATTAAAAAAGCCCGCTTAACAGCGGGCTCTAATTTTTACTTTGTTCGATCAGGATACTTCGGATGCGGCGGGAGAACCGGAGGATTATTCTTCAACTCATCAAGAATTACTTCAATAGCTTTGTTAAGCTGCTGATCCACACCTTCAAATTCAAGCGCCGGATCGTTATCAACTACAATATCCGGATCAACACCGTACCCCTCCATAATCCATTTTTTGCCTTCATTGTCATACCGGGAAAATTCAGGTTTGTATAAGAAGCCACCGTCAACAAAGGGCAAAGATCCTCTAATACCGGTTACTCCTCCCCACGATCTTTTACCGATCACTTTCCCTATTTTTAATTTCTTGAATCGATACGGGAAAATATCTCCGTCCGATGCCGAGAACTCATCCATCAATAATACTTTCGGTCCATAGTGCGTTCCGCTAGGATTTACGCTAGGAGTTGTATTACGAGCAATCGTTATCATCTGAAGTTTTCTATTTAACCTTTCGGCAATCATTGGAGAAACGTTTCCACCACCGTTACCTCTGTCGTCGATTATCAAACCTTCTTTCCGAAGCTGCGGGTAATAATATTCGGCAAATTCATTCAATCCTGCCACGCCCATATCCGGAATATGAATGTAACCAACTCTTCCATTTGTAGCTTTATTAACCTTCTCAACATTTCCTTCAACCCAATTAAAATAATAGAGCGGCTGTTCATCATCTATCGGGACAACAACTGTCTCATGGCTTCCTGCAATCTTTGGCGATGAGTTAACCGTCAACGTAACTTGTTTATCGGCAGTATTTTGCAACGACTCGTAAATATCGGTCATCTCGTTGGCAGGTTTTCCGTTTACAGCTAAAATAAAATCCCCCTCATTAACTTTAACACCAATTTCCGTTAAAGGCGATCGAAGATTTTTATTCCAGTTTTGCCCTTTAAGTATCTTTGTTATTTTATAGAAACCTGAGGAAGTATCCCTTACAAGCTGAGCACCGAGCAGCCCTAATTTTATTCTCTGAGCTTTTGGATAATCACCGCCGCCGACGTACGTGTGTCCTATGTTCAATTCGCCGATCATTTCGCCAATTATATAGGTTAAGTCGGCACGATGGTTTACGTATGCAACCAGAGGCTCGTAATTCTTTCTAACCTGTTCCCAATCAACACCATTCATGTTTGGATCGTAGAAAAAGTCACGCATTTGACGCCAGCATTCGTTAAAAATTTGCTGCCATTCTGCATGCCGATCAAGATTCATTTTCATATCGTCCAACGATAACTTTTCCTTAGTTTCAATTTTTGCCTGCGGGAGATCAATAATTGCATAAGAAGTTCTTTCTATGCCAACCAACATTTTTTTCTTATCGGCAGATATTTCAAAACCGTTTATCTCACCAAGTTCTGTTTCTTTAAGTTTTTCGAAGTCGTACATCATTAGTTTTGACTTAGTATCCTTCGAACTGCGTTTCATATAATAAAGTTTGTCACCGGCTGATGTAACTCCCCAATAAGTTGCTCCCTCCGGTGATACTTCGGTGACTCTATCCATTATTCCGTTGAAATCGATTGAAACGGATACTTGTTTATTTTCTTTCTCATCCTTTTTTTCTTTGTCTGATTTATTATTAACACTCTTTACATCTGTCTTTTCTTGTTTGATCTCTACCTCGTCGCTTTTTGGTTCGAAGGGAGATTTTGTATCTTTCGTTAACGTTACCAGATAAACCTTAGCCATGTCGTTGTAAATATGATTAAACTCCGTTTGTCCGTATGTTGGATGGAAAGTTCTATCTGAGATCAAAAACAAATACTTACCGTCGCTACTGAATTCAGGACCATAGGAATCATACCATCCTTTTGTAATCGGAGTCGATTTTTTATTGT
>CAZRIQ010000218.1:0-4976 GCA_964600175.1 uncultured Melioribacter sp.
ACAGTCAAATAAGCATCTTTATTGGAACACCTATAGTGTTAATTATATTTTTTCTGTTTGCTTATTTTTATTATTTCAGCAAAGAAGAGAGAAAAGCATTATTTTCTCCCGAATTTGGATTTGCAGAATTAAAAAATAAAATTTAGATAGATGTCACCACTTTCAATTACATGTTTTCTGTTTTTTTTGATATTGTTTCTAACTCTATTTAGAAAGGGAACAGATATTTTCTCCCCGGCGCGGTTGTTTATGCTTATATGGACCCTTGCAATTGGAGTTACCGATTTAAAGTTGAGCTGGTTTCAAACAAGCTGGACGACTTACAGTTGGATTATGCTGTGTATTGCAATGTTATCTATGCTTGTAGGAATGTTTGTAGTCTATGTGATTAACGCGGACAAAACTATAAAAGATCTATCTATTGTTCGGAATGAGACAAGAAGATTAAAGATTGATTCAAATAAGCTGTTCAGGTATGCATTCTGGCTTTTTACTACTTATTTGGTATCATTTTTAGTATCCTATTTGGCAATAGGATTTTTGCCGATCTTAACTATAAATCCTGCCGTCACTAAGAACGAATGGGGCATTTTTGGTTTTGGACTTTTAGTACAATCATTTCCTACTGTATTCTATTTTATAGTTCTCTATCTGATTGTCGAAAAAAAACATTGGAAAAGGAAAGCGGTATTGTCAGTTTTTCTGCTCGTAGCATTTTTGTCCTATACATCCTTGTTGCAGAGGTATTATGTAATATTGGCCATAATGCTTGTGGTTGTTACTTCATACTATTTTACTAACTTTTTTCGTTTTAGAAATGTTCTTTTAATAATGGGCATATTGTTCTTAGTGTTCTGGGGGTTTTCACAAATCCGACTGAGTGCAGTAGCAGTGAACATTCTTTATTATCTTAGTGACATGAAGTATAGTGTAAAATATGCTGCATTCACTGAACCTTATATGTATATGGCAATGAATTTGGAAAACTTTGCACATGCAGTAACAAAATTAGACAAATTTACATACGGTATTTTCTCATTTGATTTTGTGTTTGCGTTGAGTGGCTTCAAACATCTGTTAAGAGAGTATCTAGTCGCTACAGAATATCCGTATTTGATTACTAACAACTATAATACTTATACTATGTTTTTTGTTATCTACAGAGACTTTGGAATCTTAGGATTAGGAATTGTGCCGTTTGGATTCGGCATGATGTTTTCTAACGCGTATTACAGATTGAGAAAATTGCCGAATATTCATACTATATCTGTATATTCAATATGCACATTTGTAATTGTTCTTTCTTTCTTTGTCCCGATATTCACTTATCTAAATTTCGTCTTTAACTTATTTCTTATATATTTTCTCACTAAGAGTTTGCTGTCAGAAGATACCGGATTTAAATAGATATCTTCGGTTCGCCGTAGACATGTTTTAGCCTTAGTAGATAATTCCCCAAGCTATATTCTTTAGCAACAGTGTCTTTAATGTTTTTCACACGCTCGAATTCACTTAAATAATTTTTTTCAAGCCAATCCATGTTTTGAATCCACGAATTAATATCGCCTGATGAATAGGTTCTGCCTATTTTAACAATTGAATTAACCGATTCATCCATTCCACCTATGTTAGGGACAATTGGAATAATACTTAACGATAATGCTTCTAAAATTGATACGGGGGCATTTTCGTACCATTTGGAAGTCATGCAAAAATATTTTGAGTTTTTTATTACTTTGAAAAGTTCATTGTGCGGCATATAATTTTTGAATATAACATCGCCCTTATGCTCAGAAGTATTTGCAAGACTTTTTAATTTTTTCTCTTCTTCACCTTCTCCGATTAAAAGCAATTTGAAGTTATTTGTTGTTTTATCTTTCCATTTACAAAAGGCATTTATCAAAAATTCAAGATTTTTCTCTCGTGAGAATCTACCGAAGTAACACACTACATTTTCTTTCTTTATTTCAATTTCGTCATTACCGATAATAAAAGGATTTCTGATGAGTGATATTTTGTTTGCATTTATTCCGTCTTCTATAAATTTTTGTCTGAGAAATTCGCTCGGAGCAATAAACAGATCAATAACATTTCTATGGTTTATAATATTATTATCGATAATACTTTTAATACTCTTAAGCAGTGAGAAAAAATACCCTCTTCCGTCACAGTTATCTCTAAGAATTGTTAGTTTGTATTTCTTGCTAACACATTTTTCACACAAGACATTCTTTTTGTAATTGAAAAGACTCATGTTGGGACAAATCATGTGAAAGCCATGTAGTGTTTCAATTACTTTCATATTCCTTTTCTTTTTTATTTTTTTTATAGCTGAAAGGATGGAAGGTGAAAGTGGCGACATGAAGGCATGAATATGGATTATGTCTATATCATGCTTATTCAAAAAATTTAACAATAGCTTGTAATTTTTTGTTGAAAACACAAAGTCAATGGAACCGACTATTCTATTATCAGTTTCCCAACTCTTGAAAATAATATCCGGTTTTTCTTTGTCGCCTTCTTTCCAAATATAACCGGAAAAATTTTCCATTTCGGGTAAATTCTTCCTTGTTAAATGGAAAACAGTCTCAGCACCGCCGCCGCTGTAATAATTATTTAAATGCAGCACTTTCAATTTTGTTTCTCACGGGATTTAGGAATAAAGAAAAAATTCTCGGAAATGTTTAAATCTGAATTGAAATCCAACAATTTTCCCTCATGAAATACTTTAGTATTATACCCTAGTTCACCTAGCAGTTCAAAAGAGTCATTCCTTTTTTCATTATTCCAAAGTTCTGCATATATAATCGGCATGTTTTTTTTAAGCAAGTTTGATGCACCTTTGAAAACCGAGTACTCATAATTCTCAACATCAATTTTTATCGCAGCAATCTTTTCTGTTTTACTATCCCACATTGAGTCTAAAGTTTTTTGTTCAACTTCATACTTAATACCGCTCTCGATAGTTTCAATTGAATTAATAACATGCGGCAGTCCCTGGAGCTTCACCGAATTTTCTATAGGGAGAATCATACTGACAGTTTGGTTTTTATCGCCGAGAGCAATTTTGTGGGCAATTACATTTTTTATTTTGAAGAACCTAAGCACTTTAATCAAAGTAGCATAGTTTTCGTCAATCGGTTCAAAAGCATACACTTTTCCCCTGCTGCATTTCTTTGCTAATAATATGGTCATAATACCGATATTAGCTCCAATATCTAACACAACGGAATCTTCTTTTAGGTGGTTGAGAAGTTCAAGGAAAACACCTTCTTTTTTATCATACTTCAGTGTGAAAATTTTGAAAATGGAGAAAACAAATAGGTATCCCTTGAATCCCAGTAGTTTTTGGAGTATAAGTTTAATTTTGTTTTTCATTTACTTTAGTAAGACATAATTATAACAAGATATTGATACATTCAAAGACTTTATCGGGGAGCAAATATTGCATACAATTATTTTCACATTTTGGCGAAAAGTAGCAGTCACAGTCAAAATCCGGTTCCAATATTTCTCCCAACCCGAAAAGTTCGAATTCGTTCTTATTGAAAATATTGTTGAAAAGAACTATCTTTTTATTAAGCCCGATTGTCAAATGCATTGCCATTGTAACTGCTGTTACAACCAAATCGCAGTTATTGACGAGATTCATGAAGGTCTGCAAGTCATAATGCCCGAAATATTTTGCACTGCTTTTTTTGCTAATGTTTTTATTCTTTTCATCTTCCAACTCGCCGCCGAGCAGTACAACTTCGTAATTGTTTTTAATTAAATTCTCTGCAAGTTCAATCCAATAGTTTTCCGGCCATAAACGGGAAGTCCATCTTCCGCCGCAGCCCGTGTTTAACCCGATAACTTTTTTTGATTTATCGATATCCCAATTTTTGTCGAGAGTTGTATCGATATCCAAAATATATTTTTCTTTCCCGTATTTATAGCCGCATATTTCAAATATTTCTTCGGAATAACTTTTCGAATTTTGTTTGTTTATATCGTCGAACAATCCGGTAAGCCATTTGTGATGTTCGGCTTCCGATGAAATCGGTTTTGCATGACCGAATTCATCAATTGTAAAACCGGATTTCTTTTTTGCTTTAATCTTACTTGTTAATGAAATAGCAACACCATCTTTATCCAAATTAATCAGCCAATCAAATTCCATTGACTTTAACAGTTCTAAATTTTCAGTTGTAACACCTAATCTTTTATCAACCCAATTTGGACTCAGTATTTCCGGTGTATAAGTAAGCCAGCAAATTTGATGGTTAGGAAACTCGATTTGTAACTTACGTAGAAGCGGGGTTGTTCTAATTACATCACCGATAGCACCGAGTTTAATAATTAAGATATTTCCCTCAATCTTCTTGTATTCGGGGCAATCTTTGCAATGATAACCGTCGGTTTTATGGGGTCGGCAGGGAACATCACCGCGAAAATATCTGCAATCGGGTTTAACTATCATAAAGTATTAATTAAGTCTTAGTTGTGCTTCAAAGATAAATAAATTGCGAATTCTAAGCTATTTTTCTTATTTTTTACTCGCGAAAAAAGTGAGTCCAACCTGATAATAGAAACAATTTACACGGATTTCAGTTAGTGAAAATACTTATTATTACACCAAGAATTCCATATCCACCTTACCGCGGCGACAAGCTTAAGATCTATAATATTTCAAAAATACTTGCTGAAAAAAATCAAGTAAAGATTCTAAGTTTTCATGAGAACAAAAAAAGTCTTAAGAATCTTCAACCGCTTAAGAGTTTTGGCATCGATATAGAAACCGTTAAGCTTTCTTTATTCAATTCATTTATTAATCTAATAGGTGTGATATTTTCAAAGCTGCCGTTTCAGGTTGCGTATTTTCATTCTATTAAGATGAAAAACAAAATTGGGGAAGTACTTGCAAAAGAAAAATATGACGTAATTTATTTTCATCTTATTAGAACCGCCCAGTATTTGGAAGTGACTAAAGGTTC